>JAYUZN010000252.1:0-4255 GCA_043751755.1 Bacteroidota bacterium
TCTTGGATTTCTATCTTTGCTTCTTCGACCTCCTTTTTCGTTCTTTTTATAGCGATTTTGACGATTTTATAGGCTTTTACAAATTTCTTTTGTCCATCAAGAAAAGCGGTTTCTAACGCAGCACGTATCTCTAAATACTGCATTCTACTTACCTGATAATTTTGATATTCATCAGGTTTTAAGGCTGCTATTTCCGATACTGTCAAGGCTTTTTTGAATACAGTATCCGAAGCAAATAAGGCAGGAATACTCTCTTGCATATTTTCTAAATTTTTGAGGTAATATAACCATTTGTCTTTGCGGGTTATTAGCTCGTGTTCCTGCTTGTCAAATAGCGGAAGCTGAACGAATTTGAGGTACAATTTGTCATAAAAAACCTTGTTTTCTTGGTCTTTTAGCTGTATTTCTCGTTCTAACAAAGCCCCTTTGAGCGGTTCATGTGTGAAGTCCAAAAGAGAAAGATAATAAATGGGCTTGAGCTTGAAATTCCATTCACTCCCTTTCAGGGCTTGAGATTGTATCGGAAAGGTAAGATAAAACAATGCCCGGTCTTTGAAATACGTAATTTTGGACTTTTGCATTTCAATTATCAGTTCTTTTCCTTCCGAATCTATACAAAAGACATCATAAATTACCTTTCTATCCTCTGTTGTATTCGGAACTTGTTCCACATTTTTGTACGTCAAACTCACAATTTTGGCACTCAAAGGCAACATACAATTCAAAAAATCTATCAGCAAATCTACATTTGCCTCTGTGCCAAATATCCGCTTAAACCCAAAGTCGGTAAGGGGATTGATGTATTTTGGTTTTCTGTCTTCGTCCATCTTTTGTTTATTGAAAAGGCAAATATAGTTTTTTTATTTGTTTTTTGCAAATTTTCTTTTGGGTCGCGCAGATTTTCGCAGATGATAGCAGATTTCGCAGATAAAAAGTTGTAATAGAGTGGCGCACTTTTGAAAAGTGCGCCACTCTATTCACGGACTATCAAGGTTTCTTCTTTCCACTTATGCCCCTTGATTCACTCCCCCAAATTCCATCAGATAGGATTTGAGGAAATTATCCAATTTCCCGTCCATAACTGCTTGAATATCAGAAGTCTCGGTACCTGTGCGCACATCTTTTACCAATTTGTAGGGCTGAAAAACGTAGTTCCGAATTTGAGACCCCCATTCAATATTGGATTTTGTTGCCTCTAATTTGGCTTTCTCGTTATTTTGTTTGTCTAATTCAAATTGATACAAACGACTTTTGAGCAGCTGAATGGCTTTTTCACGATTCGCCAACTGACTTCTCGCTTGCTGACATTCTACTACAAAGCCCGTAGGGGCATGTGTTACTCGAACGGCGGTTTCTACCTTGTTCACATTCTGTCCGCCCGCACCACTCGCACGATAAGTGTCCCATTTCAAATCGGCAGGATTGAGAATAATCTCGATAGAATCATCTACTTCGGGATATACATATACCGAAGCAAATGAGGTTTGCCGTTTTCCCTGTGCATTGAAAGGGCTGATTCTGACCAATCTATGCACACCCGACTCGCCTTTGAGATAGCCATACGCAAACTCGCCTGTAACCTCTAATGTTACACTTTTTATCCCAGCCCCATCACCGTCTTTGTAGTCAATTTCGCTGTAAGTAAAGCCATGTTTTTCTGCATACATTTTGTACATACGCAAAATCATGCTTGCCCAGTCGCAAGCCTCCGTTCCGCCCGCTCCAGCATTGATTTCTATCACACAATTGAGTTTGTCCTCCTCTTTAGAGAGCATATTTTTTAGTTCAAGGTCTTCTAATGCCTCTTTTAGCGCATTGTAGGACTCATGAAGGGTATTTTCTGCCTCCTCTGAAGGCTCTTCCTTCCAAAATTCATAGAATAAATCTGTATCTTCATAAGCTTTTTCTATTTTTGCGTAAGGGTCAACCCAAACTCGCAAGCCTCTCATTTCCTTCAAGATAGCCTCTGCACGTTCAGAGTCGTTCCAGAAATCGGGTTCTTGCGTCAATAAGTCTTTGTCTTGAATGTATTCGCGCTTTTGAGCGACGTTAAAGATACCTCCCCAGTGCCTCGATTCGCACTTGAAGTTCTCTTATGAGTTCGTAGTTCATATAAAGAATGTTAAAAATGAGCTGCAAAGGTAGGGATTTTTTTTGAGAAAACAGCTTAGTCTTTTAACCTTAACCCATTTTTTCACTACCATACAAACCTGAAATATAACCAAACAGGCAAAGTAGTTATTTATATTGCCTTAAAATGCCTATCTTTCGCCCTTCATTTCCTTATCTAACAATAACATGAAACAAATATCTTTTTTTTTTACCTTCCTGCTCATTACTTTGACACCTGTTTTTGCCCAAAATTGGCTATGGTCGCAAAGTACGGGCAATGTTAAGAGCGATAAAGCTACTTCTATTAAAACGGATAGCTTGGGCTATGTATATGTCTCGGGCTATTTTAGTACGAGCATTACTTTGGGGACAAATGCCTATCTGCTCAACTTTACAGGAAGCGACCAAAGTAAAGAAGCTTTTTTAGCCAAATTTGATAGCACAGGCTATTGCCTTTGGGCGCGTAGTGGCGGGCAATATTGGGACGATAGGGTGTTGGGAATGGCGGTAGATAAGCTGGGAAATAGTGTTATTACAGGCACTTTCTGGGAAGGAAGTGGCATTAATTTTGGCGGAAATTATATAACAGGTAATGCTTTTGGGGGGGGAGACCAATGCTTTCTGGTAAAACACGACAAAGACGGCAATTTTTTGTGGGGGAATTTTGTGTGCAGCGACAATGGAGACGACCAAGGGCTTGATGTTGCGATAGATAAAATCTTTGGAGATGTCTATGTCGCAGGGTTTATGAGTGGCGACACTTTGTATGTGGGCGGAAGTGCGGTAAAAGTACTGAAGGTGGGGACTAATTATGAGGATAATTGTTACTTTTTGGCAAAGTTCAATAGTGCGGGGCAGCCACAATGGGGTAGAACTTTTGGGAACCTGCCTTGGGACACTTTGCACAACAAGTACGCCGAACGGGACATTGCCGTTTGTACAGATGATAAAGGAGGCATTTATGTAGCGGGCGGCTACGACCATACTCGTCAATTTGGCAATACCACCCTTTCTACGCAGGGGGGATATGACATTTTTGTGATAAAATACGACTTTTTGGGCGATTTTAAATGGGCAAAAAGTGGGGGCAGCCGCAAAGATGATTGGTGCAATGGCATCTGTTCGGACAAAAGAGGGAGTATTTATATTACGGGAGAGCATCGCGATTCTCTGGTGATGGATACCATTTTGGTCAAAAATTATGACAAACGCGATGCTTTTGTCATAAAAATGGAGGCAAAAGCAGGTAGGACGATTTGGGGAAAACGGGCAGGAAGCGTATTAGGGAGTGAAAGGGGAAATGATGTGTATGCAGACACTGCTTGCAATGTCTATGTGTGTGGGGATATTCAAGGGGGGGCGCAATTTGGGGATAGCATTACTGTGCCTTTGGGCGGAGGTTTGCAGTCTTTTGTGGCGCGCATCACTTACAAAGGCAAATGGAAATGGGTAACGACAGGCGGCGGCGCAGATGACGACGATAGGGCTAATGCTATTACAAAAGGCTTAGGCGACAATCTTTATACCTGTGGTTTTTTCCGTTCTGATGCCACGTATGGGGGAACTACGCATGTTTCGGTAGGCTCAAGTGATGTCTTTTTTGCCCGACTGAAAGATACTCTTTATAGTAGTTATTGCCCCATTCCTGTGCAACCCGTTTCTACGCAGCATACGTATATACCTCAATTTTCTGTGCCAAATGCCTTTACGCCCAATAATGACGGGAATAATGACTATTTTAGCTTTGAAACAGGCGAATTTGAGCAAATAGACTTCAAAATCTTCAACCGTTTAGGCGAAATTGTTTATCAATCCAAAAACCTTAATGGCAGGGCTTGGGACGGCACGTATCAAGGCAGAACTTGTCCCGAAGGGGTTTATCGCTATGTTATTTTGGCGACTAAAATAGATGGAAAACAAGGGCTACAGCAAGGTACGATAACTTTGATAAGGTAGTAAGTGGTTTTTGTAAAATAAATGGGGCTAAATTATCGAGATAGCTGCCGCAAGCGTCCGCTTGTGGGAATTTCTTGAAGCGTCCGCTTCCATACTCGAAGCGGATGCTTCAAGAAAGGAGGTACAAGCGGACGCTTGCACCAGCGGTCACTGCTAACTGTTCACTGCTAACTGTTCACTGCTAACT
>JAYUZN010000253.1:0-5681 GCA_043751755.1 Bacteroidota bacterium
CAAACGCTAAAAAAAAGAGGGAGGGGTTGGCATATTTTTTCTATAAATATCGCCGTCCCTACGGGACTATAAAATTGTTACTTTATTCAATTTTCATTCATAAGTACATAACAATCAATTATTTATTAGTCATATTTGATAAAAACAAAAGACAAAGATAGCACTTTTTAGCGGAAAAACCCAAGCCTTATTTCATTTCCGCCTTTACCTTCCCCAAAAACTTTTCTAAGGACACAAAACCCTGCTCATAGCCCTTAAAGTTTTGCGTTAGATATACGTCATCATTTTGGATATTGCGAATGTAAAAATAGTAATGAAATTGGACATTGTAATTCGCATACATTTCGTTTGCATTGTCAAAACGGTTGTAACTGGGAAACATCGCCTCCTTTTTCGGCTCTTTGAATTGCTTCGGCATCACAGACATGTCTAAATAATATTTATGTCCTGCGGCTTTCAAAGAATCAATGTCGTGCATTTTCACAAGTTGATAAGGGGTGTTATATTTTTTCAAAATACGCACAAGTTCCGCATTCCTTTCTGCTACAAGTCGCTTTAAATCAGCTACTTGCTTGGCAAATTGCTTATCTCTCTTCAAGGCGCGCTGCTCCATAGGGTTGAGTTCTTTGTCTTCAAAAATGGCGACTAATAACTTGTTATTTTTGCCCATATCGCTCGGAATGGAATCAAAAATAGCGGCAATTGGGGGCTTGTTTTGCCCGAAAAGTGCCATAAAGCCACTCAACAAAAGCCCTAAAAGTAAATGTGTTTTTTGCATAATGAATAGATAATAAGTAGTTGAAAGTTATAAGTTGAGCGTTTAAAGTTAGTATAAATTTATGATAATCAATAAGATATATCAAAAATATATATTTAAATTATTTCTCACTCGTACTTAGATGTATAAAAAGTCTTTTTTAGATGCTACAAAAATCGTACAAAAAAGCCTTTTTTGCAAAAATAAAAGGGTATATGTAAGAAATTCGTAGGGATTGCTTATCTTTGCAAGCGATTTAGGGCAGACAGTGAACAGTTAGCAGTGAACAGTTAGCAACTATCAGCAACTTTCAACTTTCAACTTTCAACTTTCAACTTTCATTTCCTTATTATGTTTCGATATTTTATTAGCAGAGAGTTTCTTTTAACTGTATTAGGCTATGCAGCCCTTTGTGTAGTCGGTTATATACTCGTTTTTTATATGTTTTTGCCTAATTATACGCATCATGGCGCATCTGTAGTAGTGCCAGATGTGATGAAAATGAGCGTGAAAGAGGCCGGCGAAAAGTTAGATGATGCAGATTTGGATTTCAAAGTAACCGATTCCATTTACCTTCCCAATACGCCTGCACAATCGATTGTGAAGCAATATCCGAATGCTTCAAATACGGTAAAACCGGGTAGAACCGTCTTTTTGACGGTCAATAAAAGCGTTCCTCCTACAGTAAAAATGCCGAAAGTCGTGGATTTGTCTGTGTATCAAGCAAAAGCCAAATTGGAGAGTTGGAAATTGCAGGTAAAAGAGGTGCGCAAAGTGCCTGATATTGCTCGAAATATGGTTTTACGTGTGTTATATGAAGGAAAAGATATAAAAGAAGGGACAGATATTTTGCAAGGCTCAGGGGTAGTTTTGGTGATTGGCGCAGGGGTAAATGAAAAATATGTGAGAGTTCCAAATGTTATTGGCATGGTTTATTCAGAAGCTGCAACCCGTATTTCTACCGCAGGTTTTGGGGTTACGCCCCTTCCTGATGGCAAAAGTGGCGATGGAAAGGTCTTTGACCAATATCCGAAAGGCGACTCGGCAAGGCAGGGCGGAAATGTGGATTTGATGTATCATGGAACAGGGAATTAAGGGAGAACGGAATTAAAGAACTAAATTAGGGCTATAAATAAATGTCAAATACTTGAAAACAAAGTCATTCTGTGAGAATTCAAGTAATTACAATTTAAATGTACGCTAAGAGCATAAAGAAAGAAAGGAAATTTACGTTAAATTTCTTAAGTATGTAGTAAAATCTGATTTTTTTTTATGATTTTTTTTTATGAAAAACAAAGACTACAATTCTTTGGAAGATGATTTGGCAATTAGAAATGTCGAATTAGCTGCGGGTATTGGGGATTTTGGGCGGAGATTTTTTGCACCTTGTTATTTGACCGATGCTTTTACAAGTGGGGCTAATATTGATTTTGTATGTGATGCACTACACACGCCTTTTGCTGATAATCGTTTTGATGTTGTTATTATCTGTAATCCTTATAGATTTGGTTTTAGTGATGATAATGAAAATGATGCGCAAAATTTCCTCAAAGAAATGACAAGGATTCTTACAGATTGTGGAAAGTTGGTAGTAATAGGCAACAATAAGAACAAATATTGCAAACTTAGAAAAGTTCAAGAAGAAATTGAGAAATTTCAACAACAAAATCCAAATATTGTATTATCTTTGGGGGTTGAAACGCTTGATGAAGCAAGCTATTCTGGTTATATTTTCCATCATACTGATGGTATCAAAAGGACTTTTCCAGATAAGCAAATAACCATTTCTATTCATAAACATCTTTAGAATCGTTTTATAATACTTAATAATAATGCTCATGGCACTTAATCGTAATATAACAGATATTGAAACAGAAATCTCATCTATTCCTTTTTTCTCAAGAATGGATTGGAACGATTATTATATGTTATTTGACAATCATTTGTCTAAATTAATGCGCTTTCTACTTATATATCAACAAGATACCTATCGCCCAACTTTTGGTTTTACAAGAGCAAATTATTGGGGGCTTGAGGAATTTATATTAGAAGATATAGATAGTTTTGAGAAAGATAGACCTACTTTTGAGGTAGATTGGGACTTTGTGGAGGAAGCGAAAAAGAGGCTTAGGATAAGGCTCTTACAGGCACTTGGCGACAAAGCTCAGGAGTATTATCTATTTATAAAATTTACAATAAGCTGCTTCGAAAACTACTTGATGTATGAAACAGCGCACCCCAATTCTGTAAACAATCCTTGGGCGGATGTCTGGAATATCATCAAAAAAGGCTATATTTTCTTTGTTACAGATATTGAAAAAGAGATAGCGGAATATCTGCCGCATAAAGTCACTACAAATGGCAATATTGTCTTGATTTTGGCTTCGCCTCATCATGAGATAATGCACAAAACCATTGATAATTCTTTTAATATTCAATTTCTCCTATTCAAATTTTTGCAGGAAAAGGGATTTGGCAAGGAAAATGCACAACCAATGGCGGCTATCTTAGAAGCCCTGAATATTGTACAAGATGCGACTTTTGATAAGGCAGTTAAGCATTTGAAAATGAATAAGTTGATACAGATAGATGCCCAACAAGGCTTATTTATTCCCAAAGACGAGGACATAAAGGCTGCAGAAGAAGATGCGAAATTGGAAAGAGAATACAATTATCATATTCAAAAAGCCCAAGAAATCGCCAATATTAGAGAAAGAAACTACATTCATAACACACAACATAATTCCAATTTTCAAAATGTTTGATATTCACAGTTTAATTCAAGAAATAGACGACTTTCTCCAAAACACTCATAATAAAGTAGATATATGGTTTGATAAGACAGAAAGTGTGCGGAGATTTGTGCCAGAAAATAAAGGTTGGAGCATTGAGCAGATTTTGGAGCATATTGTTTTGACAAATCATTTTTTGCTCATTATTATTGAAAAAGGGGCGGGTAAAGCTCTGAGAAATATTGAACAAAAGGATTTGGTAACAGAATTAGTCGATTATCATTTTCATAAAGAGGGATTGGAGGAAATCGGCATACACAAGTCTTTTGCGTGGATTCGTCCACAACATATGGAGCCTACAGGCGAAAAAAGTTTGGCAGAAATAAGGCATGAATTACAGGCACAATGTCAAAAATGTCGAGAATATTTGCAAAAATTGGCAAATGGCGAAGGGATTTTATACAAAACAACTATGTCTGTTAATCAGTTAGGCAAAATAGATGTCTATGAATATATTTATTTTTTGGCAAAACATATCGAAAGGCACATTCAACAAATGCAAAAAAATGAAGCCGAGCTTTCACGCAGATTGCCGCAGATGAAAGCAGATGTCGCAGATGTATAATTACGTTTCTCATTTTCAATTCTCAACTTTCAATTTTCAATTTCTCATGTTATCATATTTCAAAAGTAAAGAGTTTTTTATTTCTCTTTTTGGCGTAATAGTCGCAGGAATTCTGGCATATTTGTTCATATTTTATATGTTTTTGCCCTCTTATACGCAGCATGGCGCATCGGCTATCGTGCCTGATGTGAACAAATTGCCCTACAAAGAGGCTATGGACAAATTGAGTGATGCTGATTTGGACTATGAAGTGAGGGATTCGATTTACTTGCCAAATGTTGCCCCTCAATCGGTGGTCAAGCAATATCCGCTGCCTTCAAGTACCGTAAAACCCGGCAGAACGGTTTTCCTGACCTTAAATAAATCCGTTCCGCCCAGAGTCAAAATGCCAAAAGTCGTGGATTTGTCTGTGTATCAAGCAAAAGCAAGGCTCGAAAGCTGGAAATTGCAGGTAGAGGATATTCGCAAAGTGCCTGATATTGCCAAAAATGTAGTGTTAAGAACGCTTTACAAAGGCAAAGAAATCAAAACAGGCACTGAAATCGCACAAGGCTCAGGGATTGTGCTGATAATTGGCGAAGGTTTGAAAGAAAATTTTGTACAAGTTCCCAGTGTTATTGGCTTGTCTTACAATGATGCTTTGCAAACTTTGTCTGATGTAGGCTTGAATATCAATCCTGTTTATGACAATACGAATGGAGACGGGCGCATTTATGACCAATATCCTAAACCCGAAGGGGACTCTGTGAAGGAGGGCTGGCCAGTAGATATTTTTATTCGGGGCAAGGCTACAGAAGCGGTAGAAGCTCCACTTGAGGAGGGGCAGGAAATAGAGAAAGACTGATTTCGGCACGCAGATTTGCGCAGATGAAAGCAGATTTCGCAGATAAGTTATACTTTGAACGGGATAAACTTCCCACAAAGGACCACAAAAATACAACAGGCTTACTAAACCTTTGAGGTTTAGTAAGCCTGTCTTAGGGATTACATTTACCTTTTTTTATCACAAAAAAATATGCTTACAGCCATTCATCCCAAATTACCTATGCGAAATAAAGTCCTTACAAGGGATTTTTACTTGACCAAATTAGGCTTTGAAGAGGTGGGAGCTGCCAGTTTTGAAGGCTATTTGATGATGCAAAAGGACAATATTGAAATTCATTTTTTTGAATATAAAGAGCTTGCCCCAACAGAAAATGATGGGCAGGTTTATATTAGAACGGACGATATTGAGGGATTTTATCAGATGTTATTGGATAAAAAAACAGCTATTCACCCAAATGGGGCTTTGCAACTAAGACCTTGGGGACAAAAGGAATTTTCAGTGCTTGACCCCGACAATAACTTATTAACTTTTGGGCAGAGTATCTAATCATTTTCCTATAAACCTGTCATTTCTTAAAGAAATGACAGGTTTATAGGAAAGTTTATCCGTTTGCCATATAAATAAAATCTCCCTAAGCCTCATCATGGCTTTCTCATAAAAATATTTTTCTACGAAAATAGCAGATTTTACCGCAAAGGTCGCAAAGGGTTCGCAAGGTTCGCAAAAAAATTGCCCAAAAAC
>JAYUZN010000254.1:0-2734 GCA_043751755.1 Bacteroidota bacterium
CAATTTTCAAGCTATGCTTTTTCTACAAAATTTGGGGAAAAAGACTTTTATCGGAATGAAATGGAGATAAAAGCCTTTTTCCCCAAATTTTGACTAACCGCTCTGCTTGACTATCAAGGTTTTAAGTAGTGGCAGGGAACGCTGGCATTGCAGAAGTGCCGCCGAGCTTGGGATTTGAGCTTCGGCTGGGCGGCATTTTCGGCAATGCTTATGTTAAGCGCATTTTTTTATGGATTTACACTTATTAAACCTTCTTTTGCGACCAACCTGTGAGTAATTTTATTAAGATTTACAAAATAGCAATCACACCTGCTAAATTCGCCCTTAGTCCTAAATGTCAAGCAATCATTATCTGCATAATAAACCCAAAAATACCATTTATCATTTTCAGACTGTTCATTGGGTGTACCTAATAACTTTATCCAGTAATCAGAAAAACTATTGTTGTCGATAAAACAATTTGAGTACAAATCTTGCTGTTTTTCTATTACTTTAAGGTTTGTACTATGATAAATTTTTGTTTCTTTATTACAAGTCCAATAGTTTGCTATTATTTTTTCAAGGCTATCGCAATCTTTTATGTTATTATTTTTTGTATCTTTCTGCGGTCTTCTATCCAGCCCAAAAATCTTACAGCCTATTACGAAAAAGATACAGGAAAATAAGGTTATTCCTATAATTTTTTTCATAATTTAATGATTTTTTGAGTAGAAATGTAGTTTTCAGATGATATAGAAACAAAATAGACACCTTGTGGTATTTTTTGAGTATTAAGTTCTATTTTTCCAGAATCTGTTACCACAAATCTATTTGTAAAAACCCTATTTCCATATATATCATAAATTTCTATTTGGTAATTTCCATAATTTTGGGTTTTTAATCTTATTTTTAATACATCTTCTCTCAACGGATTAGGAAAAATCTCAAATAAATCAGCATTGTGTAAAGCATGTTCTATTGATAGAGTAGGGCAATTTTGAAGAGTAGGAGGAAGATAGCCGCAAGAAGTAGCAGGGTTGTTTAAGCTATAATTTAGTGCAACAAGTCCACCTACTGCTGAACTATCTTGTAATAAGTCAATATTCCTCCGATAACCTTGGTCACGAAACATTAACATTGAGCTATCTATAACATGATATAACAAATGGGAATGTCCTAATTCATGTAGAATTGCTTGATAGAAATCGACTCTATTTAAAGGGCGCATAGAGTCTAAGGGATTTAGGCTATACCACCAATCAACCGAATCTTTTTCTAATATGATGTCCATTTCGTAAGTAGAAACACTTAAATCAGAAAGACAAAAATCATTTGTGCTATAAGTAACTCCAACTATGTGACCAGGAGTAGACGCAAATGTAATAGAGTTCATGTAGTCATAATTACCCGAAGTTGCAAGTACAGTAGTATCCAACCTGTAATAAACATTTGTAAAACAAGCCCAGTCATTAACCGCTTTTTGTACAATTGCGAATTTTATAGGGTCTGACTTAATATTATTGTCTATATGAAAAATATATCTTTGAACATTTGCGTCACTATCTATAAGCCTAACCCTAGGCTTAATATAAACGTGATTTGTACTGTCATATCTTACTTCCGTTGCGATAGAATATGTTACTTCTATATAAGCAGATGGCACATATTGAGGGCTTTCCTCTCCTAAATCATTCTGTACAACTATACTTCCGCTCCCAGGTACCCCTAAATATACAAAAGGTAAACCCGTAATAGTTGTATCTAATTTTTTGGTAATAGAAGGCAAAGTAAATTCAATAATTGTATCTGACCACGAAACAATATCTATACTATTTAGTACAACATATTCGCCACCCCAAAATTGCAGTCTATTCGCATTAGGCATAAAAATTCTGCCCTTATTAATATTATTGCCAAAATTCTGTCCATATAATGTTATGACTTCTCCAATACCGCCATATGCTTTATCGGGCGTAACATAAACAATATTCGGAATTGCGCGTGAATGTCCCTTAGGCTTTTTTCGGTATTGTTCATATTCATTAATCTGTTGCGAAACTAAGGTTGCGTTACAATCCGTATAGCTTAATTGTAAAACAACTTGTAAAGAATCATAAACTTGTTGTAAAGAATCAAAGCTATAAATAAGATTAGAACATGCAGGGTTAATATCGTCAAAATAATACTTGAAAAAGCCTTGTTCTTCCGTTACTACGCTTAACACTTGTGCATTATTTTCGGGATAATAATTTATGGCAGGTTGCTCATAATTTGAGGATATTGCACAAAAAACACCTATATCCCCCTTGTTTAAATCCAATGTGTGACTTCCGCTTATTTCCCTATTTTGAACATTTCCCCCCACAGTGAGCATTTCAACGGTTCCACAATTTAAATCCCCTTTAAAAATTTTACTCACTTCGATAGTATGAGAAGTATAGATAAAATCTCCATTTTGATTCCAATACGAATCGGAACGAATAACTTTCCCTTCAAAAATATGTTCTGAAGACCCTATTATTTTTGAAATAGGTTCTGGAACAATTTGCGCTTTCAAGCCAAAAGATAAAAGCATGAGAGCTAAAATTAATAATGATTTTGTTTTCATTGTAGTATTGTTATTAAAAGTTTAAAATTATGATTTATTTTTGCGCTTAACGAAAATATTGCCTGCCGTAGCCGTTTCGAGCATGGGTTTCGTGCGTAGGTAAACGGCTATGGTCGGCAATATAAATGTTCTCGGCTTTTGTTTTCA
>JAYUZN010000255.1:0-2727 GCA_043751755.1 Bacteroidota bacterium
CAGCAGCAATTTGACAATGCAAAAGCCGAAAAAGAAGGCGCAGAAGCACAGCTTTTTGTAGCCGAAAAACAGCTAAATACTGCCAAAAAACAGGTAGAATTGGCGCAAAAACAGGCTTTTGTGGTACAAAAACAAGCAAATGTAGCCCAAAAACAGGCAGAAGTTGCGCAAAAACAGGCGAATGTGTCCAAAAAACAAACAGGCACAGGTAAGGCACAGGAGGAAGCAGCAAAGATTCAACAAAGTGCGGCAGGTAAGCAAATTGGCGTGGCAGAAGTCATGATTGAGCAACGCCGTTCGGAAGTGGATTTTGCCAAATTGCAACTTTCCTATTGTTATGTATTAGCTCCGATTGATGGTTTTGTTTCCAAAAAGAACATACAATTAGGGCAGCTAGTCAATGCAGGTTCGCCTTTGTTTTCGATTGTAGATGAGAGCAATATCTGGGTTGTTGCGAATTTTAAGGAAACCCAAATCGCAGAAATGAAGGTAGGTGACAAGGTAGAATTGAAAGTAGATGCTTTTCCAAAGGAGAAATTTGAGGGGGAAATTCAGTCTATTTCTGCGACTACAGGGGCGAAATTTGCGCTCCTTCCACCCGACAATGCGAGTGGAAACTTCGTGAAAGTGGTGCAAAGAATTCCTGTAAAGATTGTGCTGAAATCTAAGTCCGAAGCAGGAAAACAGTTGCGTGCAGGAATGAATGTGAAAGTTGTTGTACCTATTTAGCCTTTATATTTTCACGCAGATTTTCGCAGATTAAACCGCAGATTTTCGCAAATTTTATCCATATTTATTTTTCTTAATCTGCGAAAATCTGCGTCCCCATCTGTGAAAATCTGCGTGAAACAAACAAAAAATAAAATGAATCCTCCTTCCACAATAGAGTACGGGCTACGGCGTGTAGTTATCACAATCACCGTTATCCTCTGCTCACTGTTAGAATTGATAGACACCTCGATTGTCAATGTCGCTACCACGAATTTGATGGGCAACCTTGGGGCAACCTTAGGCGAAGTAAGTTGGGTAATTGCAGCCTATGGCATTGCAAATGTGATAGTTGTGCCGATGTCAGGCTGGTTTTCTGCCCAATTTGGACGTAGAAACTACTATGTAGGCTCTGTTATTTTGTTTACGCTTGCTTCCGTTCTTTGCGGCAATTCCACCAATATTTGGGAATTAGCCTTTTTTCGCTTTGTACAAGGCGTAGGCGGCGGCGCATTGTTAGCGACTTCACAAACGATTTTGACCGAAATCTATCCGCCTGAAAAAAGAGGCATGGCTTCGGCAATGTTTGGTATGGGCGTGATAATGGGCCCTACTTTGGGACCGCTTTTGGGCGGCTATTTGATAGACAACTTTGAGTGGCCCATGATTTTTTATGTAAACCTGCCCGTAGGTATAATTGCTGCCATTTTGTCTGCTTCTTATATCAAAAACACCAAACCTGAACGGGCAGACGGCTACAAAGTGGATTTTATAGGCATGATACTGCTGATTGTGGGCGTAGGTTCGCTACAATTGGTGCTGGAACAAGGCGATAGAGAAGATTGGTTTGAATCAACTTTCATTCTAAGTGCCACAATTACAGCCGTTTTGGGGATTTTGTTCTTTATCTGGCGAGAACTTACGACCGAACACCCCATTGTAGATTTGCGGGTTTTTCAAAAAGGAAATGTAGCGATAGGAACGGTTTTATCCTTCATTTTGGGGCTGGGACTCTTCGCTTCGGTCTTTATTTATCCCGTTTATGTACAAAGATTTTTGGGCTTTACTGCCTTTCAAACGGGTTTATCGCTGCTGCCAGGGGCTTTGGCAAGCGGAATGATGATGCCCGTAGTTGGGATAATGCTGCAAAAAGGGGTTTCTCCCAAAATCCTGATTCCTATTGGTTTCTGCGCATTTTTTGCCTTTACGCAGATGTGTACGTATATTATAAGCCCCATCACAGGGCAGGACGACTTTTTTTATGCTTTGCTGATGAGAGGCGTAGGATTGGGAATGTTATTTGTGCCACTTACTACGCTTTCTTTGACGGGTTTGGAGGGCAGAGACATTGCGCAAGCGTCAGGAATTACGAGTATGATGCGGCAGTTAGGCGGGGCTTTTAGTGTGGCTTTGGTCTCTGTTTTTTCTGAACACACCAATCAGCAGCATCGCTTAGATTTGCTCACAAATGTAACGGCCCACAACCCGAATGCTACCGAGCGTTTGGCGACCTATACGAGTGCTTTCTCTGCGCGGGGTACAGGAGATGCCGCACAGCAAGCCTATTTAGCCTTAGATAATGTTGTCAGCCGTCAAGCCATGATTTTGACCTATAAAGATGTGTTTTTGTATCTGGGCATTTTCTTTATTTGTTGTATGCCTTTGGTGTTTTTGGCAAAATCTGTCAAAGCTGCGAAGAGGAGTTGAGAATTGAGAATTGAAAATAACAACATCTTCTGCTGGTGTAAGCACCCGCTTGCGGTTATTGCGTTGCACTGAGCTTGTCGAAATATACCTCTTTGTTGAAGCGTCCGCTTCGAAGCTGGAAGCGGACGCTTCAAGATGACTGCCACAAGCGGACGCTTGCGGCAGCGAGGTGGCAAATTTTTCGTTTTTACCCATTATGTACGGGATTTTGCACGACCTGTAGCTTAGGCTTTAGCCTGAGCATCCTCAATTTGTCCATTTTTGTTTAACGCAAGCTAAAGCATGCGCTACACATACCACAAATTTATCTAC
>JAYUZN010000256.1:0-9672 GCA_043751755.1 Bacteroidota bacterium
TGCTCGGACATAGACAACAAGTGTCGGGCTTAGTGCTTACAGGCAGTTCTGGTTTGTATGAATCGGGCATGGGAAATGAGTTTCCGAAGTACAAATCCTACCCTTTTATCAAAGAACGGGTAGAATTCACCTTTTATTCCGCCCAAACTGCCACCAAAGACCTCGTAGATGAGGTTTTTGGCATAGTAAATGACAATTTTAGGGCTTTACGTGTGCTTCGCATAGCCCGTTCTGCCCAAAGAGAGAACCTTGCTAAGGAAATCGGCGACCTCAAAACCCCTACCCTCCTTGTTTGGGGGCTAAATGACAATATTACTCCTCCAAATGTCGCCCATGCCTTCAATCGCCTCCTCTCTAACAGCAAATTGCGCTTTGTAGATGGCTGCGGACATGCACCCATGATGGAGCAGCCCGCACAATTTAATGTGATTTTGCAGAAGTTTTTGAAGGAATTGAATTATTAGCCGTAGCTCCCGTTTCTTTATTGGCAGTAAATCTTGGGAAAAGCATCAAACAACAATTATCCATTATAATTTGTGTGTCCTCATTTTTTTACCTACTTTTGCCCCGTTTTTATGGAATCTTTCTGCACGTTCTCGAACGCAAGTCCCATAATTTTTGCGACATGTTTCTATTTTTAGCCAAGATTTACAAGATAGAAAAAGGTATATTAGGATTGAAGAATAAATAACTTAACAATTTCATTTTGGGGATTTCTTAGTGCCGTAGGCACGAAATATTTATAGAAAATGAAATTCCCCCCCATTTATTGTGTTTTTCGTGCAAAAACGAAAAAAAGAGGAAGGGGTTGGCATGTTTTTTCTATAAATATCGCCGTCCCTACGGGACTATTAAATTATTACTTTATTTAATTTTTGTTCCTTAGGAACACGAAAAGAATAAAATCATCATTTACCACTAAGGCACGAAGGAAACTAAGAAAGAAAAAGTGTGGCTTAGTTGTCTTCTTTTACCAGACTTCTTCGTGTTTCTTCGTGCCTTAGTGGTGAGAAAAATAGCAAGTTATTTAATTTTTGTTCCTTAGGTTTTGTTTTATTTTTTATTTTTCAGTACTCGCTGCTGGTGCAAGCGTCCGTTTGTACCCTCTTTCTTGAAGCGTCCGCTTCGCAGCTGGAAGCAGACGCTTCAAGATTGGCTCCCATTTCTCATTTTTCATTTCTCATTTCTCATTTTCAATGTATATTTTAGGGATTATTTGTTTTCATGGCGATTCAGCTGCCTGCATCTACAAAGATGGCGTATTGATTGCCGCTTCTGAAGAAGAACGTTTTAGACGTATCAAACATTGGGCGGGGCTGCCTACACAAGCTATCGCTTTTTGCTTAAAAGAAGCAGGAATTACCATTGACCAGGTCGATTATATTGCCAATCCCAATGACCCAAGTGCCAATTTGGGCAAAAAAGTGTGGCATGTTATCAAAGACCGCGTTTCCATTTCTGCTGTGTTAGATAGGTTGAATAAACGGAAAAATGTAAAATCTATTTCAGAGCAGTTAGAGGAGGCATTTAATGTACCAAAAGGTTCGCTTAAGAACAAAATTCAAAATGTGGAACATCATCGCAGCCACATTGCTTCTGCTTTTTTTGCTTCGCCGTTTGAAGAATCTGCCCTCCTTTCCATTGACGGATTTGGCGATTTCTCTTCTGCCATGACAGGCATAGGCAAGGATATTGATGTCAAAATATATGATGCCGTCAATTACCCCCATTCTATTGGCGTTTTTTATTCGGCTTTTACGCAATATTTGGGCTTCCCTTATTATGGAGATGAGTACAAAGTGATGGGACTCGCTCCTTATGGACAGCCTACTCTCATGGAAAAAGTGCGTGATGTTATAGCACCCACTTCTGATGGTTTATTTAAAATAAATAAACAATATTTTTTGCATCCTACCCAGGGCGTAAAAATGACGTGGGATGATGTAAGCCCCGAAATTGGAACCTTATATTCCGAATATATGGTCAAACAATTTGGGAAGGCGCGCGAAAAAGATGAGCCACTTACGCAATATCACAAGGATTTGGCTTGCTCGGTTCAACGGGTGTGTGAGGAAATTATTTTCCACATTCTCAACCATTTACACAAAAAAACAGGCTGCGACAATGTCTGTATTGCGGGAGGAGTAGCCCAAAATTCGGTAGCAAATGGCAGAATTCGCCTCAATACACCTTTCAAAAATATATACATTCCTCCTGCGGGACATGATGCAGGAACTTGTATGGGTGCGGCTTTGTGGGTCTATAATCAAGTGTTAAGAATGCCCCGTATTGCGCCTATGTTCAATCCTTATACGGGTAGCAAATTTTCCAATGACGAGATAAAAGAGATGTTAAAGGCGCAAAATATTCCTTTTACAGAATTGGAAGGAGAGGCTTTGTACGAAAAAGTAAGCAACTGTTTGATAAACGGGGGCATTGCAGGTTGGTTTCAAGGGCGGGCAGAATTTGGTCCAAGGGCTTTGGGGCATAGATCTATTTTGGCTGACCCACGCAGAAATGATGTGAAGGAAATTTTAAATATAAAGATAAAACGCAGAGAAAGTTTCCGTCCTTTCGCGCCTTCTATTTTGAAGGAATTTGTCTCAGAATATTTTGAACAAACTGATAATGTTCCTTTTATGGAAAAGGTATTCCAAATAAAACCCGAAAAACATGCGGTTATTCCTGCGGTTACGCATGTGGACGGTTCAGGGCGTTTGCAATCTGTGGACAAAGACGTAGAGCCGAAATATCATGGCTTGATTTCGCATTTTCATAGCAAAACGGGGATTCCTGTCTTGGTCAATACTTCTTTCAACGAAAATGAGCCGATTGTAAACACGCCTCAAGAGGCTTTAGATTGCTTTTTGCGGACAAAAATGGATATGCTTATTTTGGAAAATTGTGTGGTGGAGAGGTGAAAAATGGTATATTTGCATTTAGCCGCTTCGAGGGGCTATCGCCCACTCGAAGGGCTATAAGACTAAATCCAAAAAATATATGTCAAGTTTTAGTAGTTTCAAGACATTTGGAGATGCACTTACGCATTTTAATGTCGTTTCCGCAATAGATAACATTCTTTTTGTAGAAAAAGAGTGCGTTATTGCGCCTTATTTTGCTGCCGAATTGAATTTTACCATGAAAAAAACTGCCTATAATATCTCAGAGGCGGCTATTTGTGAAGCCATTATATACCCTGTTTTGAGAGAGGTATGGAAAAATTTTGCAGAAAGCCTTTCTATTTGGAGTCATCAATCTTTGTCTAAAAAAGCTAAAAATTCAGGGATTCCAGATTATATAATTGCAAAATCCTCCCCTTTGGGGAAAGATGTGATGGACATGCCTATGTTGGTCATGATAGAAGCAAAAAAAGATGACTTTGATGAAGGCTGGGGGCAGTGTTTGGCGCAGCTACATCTTGCACAACAGCTTAATCATCAGGCTTTTAGAGTATATGGCATTGTTTCAAATGGTGAGGTATGGCAGTTTGGCTATTTGGAAAATAATACGCTTACCAAAAACGAGTATGCTATCAATATCAGCGACTTGCAGAAATTGTGTAATAGCTTGTATTTCATTTTTGAAATGTGCGAAAAACAGCTGAAGTAGGTTTTTATTTTATAGAAAAAAGTAATGGAAATTCGTCTTAAGTCGTTGCAGCTCTCTCATATCAGTCATTTTAATGAACTGCATTTGACCTTTTCTCCGCGTGTTACTTGCATTATCGGCGAAAATGGTAGTGGGAAATCTACTCTTTTACGAGCTATTGCTTTGGCACTAACAGGTACAACTCAGAAGGGAATAGATACTAAACATACTCACATTCAAAGCCTTATGAAAATTAAGGGAGAAGAGAATGGCTATCGTTTGTATGAGCAAAAAGGAGAAATAAGGATAAACTATATACTTGATGAAGGCAAAATATTTCAAAATGTTATTTTGTTAGAATCTGAAAATAATGAAATTTATTTTAAAGATAAGGGAGATTATCAGAACCTCATAAATCAAACCTATTTTCCGCAATTAGTCTTAGGTTTTCCACAATTACAGGGAAAAAAGAGCTACCAAGAAGTTCCTTCTTCCAACAAAAACTCAAATGTTAAAGATGTTTTGTCTTTGATTTACCATGAAGTTGATAATCGTTTTGAAGCGTTTTCTGCATGGCTCATCAAACAGGCTGCTATCGGAAATGACAAAAAATTGAAAGGAAAAGAAGCCGTTGAGTTTTTGATAATTGAAAAAATATTTGAAATTGTATCGCAAGTAACAGGGAATCAAGTTACTTTTCGTACCGTAGAATACGAATCTGAAACGATATGGGTTTCGACTTCTGATGCGCCACAAGGCATTCCTTTATCCTTAATTAGTCAAGGCTACAACAACGTTTTTGGCTGGATAGGCTTCTTAGTCAAGCGATTAGCAGAAGTAAATCCCAATTCCCCCGACTTTACCAAAGAGCCTGCGATTGTGCTGATAGACGAAATAGACACCTATTTGCACCCTAAATGGCAGCAAACCATTTTAAGTACTTTAACAGAACAGTTTCCTAATATTCAATTTATTATAACGACCCATTCGCCCCTTGTCTTAATAAGTTTGAATAGCAATGAATCGCTTGCTTATGAAATACGTGAGGGTGCTGTAATTCCTATCCCGCATTTTTATGGAAGGCGTGTTCAAGACGTTTTTTATGAACATTATGGCATAAAAGAACGCCCTGTGCAGGAAATTGCCCAAAAGATTGAAGCCTTAGACGAAGCAATGTTTGACGAAGATGCCGAAAAAATTAAAAAAGAATTGGCAGAACTATTGCCGATTTTGGGAAATGAAGACCCCATTATTTGGGATGCTAAAGCCTATTTAGAAAAACTTAGCTAAGGATTTATGGTAAAAATAAACAAAAATAATGAGCCATCAGGGTTAAAAGCCTATAAGAAAGAAATGCAGCTTCAAGGTAAAAAAATAACTTATGAAGATGAGAATGCGTTTACTAAGTATTTGACTTACCAGAATCAGCAAAATGAAAACGCTTTCTTGGAATTGCGCAAAGCCTTGTTAAAAGAGCAGAAATTTATTTGTTGTTATTGTGGACAATGGATAGAAAATGTTGTCAATGAAAATGGGGTTCCGCAAATGAAAACAGAACATTTTTACCCGAAAAAAGCTAAAATAGCGAAATATGGCGTTTTGGCAGAAGAATGGAGCAATAAACAATTGGATTATGAAAACGTATTAGCTGCTTGCAAAGGAAATGAAAATAGCCTAATGGGAAAACATTGTGATACACAAAAAGATAATACGCCTTTACGCTATCTTATGAATCCTGCAACAAGTGCTTACCGCCCAATATTTCGGTATTTGGTCAAGCCAAATACAAAAGAAGTGGTAATAAAGCCGCTAAAAAACATAGGAAATGTCGTAGCAGTCGAAGCAGAAATGAAAGAGGTGCTGAATTTGAACGAAAATTCCTTGAAAGCCAAAAGGTTTTCTGCATGGCGGATTTCTATTGAAAAGGAATTAGGAAATGAGGCGGCTTGGAACAAAAAGCAGGTAAATACATTATATCTTGAGTATGTAGCTTATCAGAAAAGAGACAGGCTTTTACCTTTTCATGGTTTTTTAGTAGATTACTTAGCGCATTGGTTATCAAAGTATTAAAATGCTGTATGTTAAATAAGTCTCCCTAAATTACTCCATTTCCACACTCATTTTTCGCTTTTTTCCCAAAAAATTTTGTTTTTCCCCCAAAAATTCCGATATTTGCCGCCTTAGATTCCACTTTACTGACATTAACGTTAATTTTTTATATGAAAAAATGGCTTTTTGTTTGCGCTTTGTGTACCTTGTTTACGCAATCCGCACGCGCACAAAACGAAACGGCAACGGGTAACACCGATGACAAATCGGATATTGTGATTCCAGATTCGCCTTTGCTCAATGGAATGCAGCTTGAGCGCGAAAAATGGTATTATAGCATCGAGGAAGCCGTAGCAAATCCAGAAAAGGTGTATAAACTCGCCCTCCGAGACAAGCATTTGAAGGCTATTCCAAAGGAGGTCTTTTATTTAACCAATTTGCAAACCTTGGATTTGAGCGAAAATAACATCAAATCTATTCCACCCGAAATTGGGAATTTGAGACGTTTGCAAACCCTCAATTTTTATGACAATAAAATAAAAGTATTGCCTCCAGAAATGCAGGAGCTTGGCAATTTGCAAGCCTTGTATGTGGCAAGCAACTATCTTACCGAAATTCCTGCATGGGTCGGCGGCATGGGAAAATTGCGTTATTTCAATTTTGCCTACAATCGTATAACACGCCTTGAGGCAGAAAAAGTGGCGAATGCACTATACAAAACGCAGGTTGACCATGGATTTAACAAATAAATTTCTGCTGTAAAGAAGAAGGATTTATAGTTTTGCGGTTTTTTCATTTCGACACAGTATAGGGTTGCGCACCTTTTAAAGGTGCGCAACCCTTACATGATTTGTATATTTCGGAAAATTTATCCCGTTCAAAGTATAGTTTGTCTTTATTTTCTCAAAAAAGGAAAAATAAGGAAAAAAACGGCTTCATACAGTTGAGTTGCTACTAATAAATCCCTTTAATTTGCGAATCATTCCTACAATTTGACGCAAATCTGCAGCTATTTCCGCACTATATTCCCGACTAAAACAATACGAATTTTGGATTAAGGTAGTAAAACGCCAATTATTTCCGATAACATAACTCCCATATACAGGCAAATTGTCTTGATTTTGATGTTGCGCAATCAGCATAGCGGTCAGCATTTGCGCCTCGGGGTCTTTGTCGTCACCACGCCCCTTCTTATACTCTTGCAGGAAAAAATAAGGCTTTTTGGGTTTGTTAAATTGCATAGGGGTAGCTACTAAACAATCTGCCACTACTTTTAAGAGGTGTCCTTGTATGGTTGCAGAAATAGGACGCTCAAAAAATACTTTTATTTTATCTTCAACCTCAATATCTGCTATCAAAAATAAAGGTCCAATAAACTGCACTTTTAGCTCTTCTTCGTTCCAATAATTGCCATTTTTTTGGGATTTAGCCAGTAAATAGTTAAACAAAGTGGTTTGAAAATCGTTCCACTCAAACTGAGCATTTTCCCACTCTTTGAGCCGAGTGCAGTCTATATTAACCTGAATATCAAATGTTTCGGCTAATAGGCTTAAATCTATGGGAAAGCGAGTAGTAGTACCAAGCATTGTATTTTTTTTTGCTAAGGCAAAGATAGGCATTTTGAGGTAAAAATCAAGTAATTTTTGTATTTAAAAAGACAGCGTTCCCGAAACCGCATTGCGTTTGAGCATCATACTTTTAGACGTGCCACGCACTTTTACATGCACAATGTTATTCTGCGACTCATAGAGTTCTGTTAAAATCGAATTTTTGACGGTTATAGCAGAAATGGAAGCCGCATTTTTTACCTCTAAATAGCACCATGTCGCATCATCTTCTTTTTCTTTCCCAATAAATTGGCAAGCCTCCCCTACCCCATTTACCGAAATCGCAAAATGTTCGGAAAGATAAGTGGGCAAATTTGCCTTTACTTGTGCTGCTTCTTGGCTTGTATTCAGATTTGCCTTGCCGCCAAAACGGGTATTTAAGGCTTTTTCTAAATCATCTGTGAAGATTTTTATCGAAATCTCAAGCGTTTTTGCATTGTTATTACATTCGATTTCTGTAATCGTTACAAAAAAAGAATGATAGGGATTTGCGTAAGAAAGGCAAACTATAAAGAGAAAGGAGAGAAGGAAGTATTTTTTCATGTCTTTGCGTAGTATCTCTCGCAAATGTACGCAGATGATAGCAGATTTCGCAGATAAATAGTTTTACAAAAAGCTAATCCCAGTGTTTGACGGCTTCCCCTGTCGATTTCTGCCTATGCGAAGGCACGACAACTTCACTTTTGATTTTGGCTGGCTCGGACGGCGGATAGTAAAAAACCGAAATTTCTACTCTGCGATTATAATGCTTGCTGTCTTCTGTATCATTGCTGCTTGCAGGTTGGTTTGCGCCAAAAAAGTCCACACTCATCCATTCATTTTTTAGCCCCAATTGAAGCAGATAGTTTCTGACTGCCCCTACTCTATATTCCGAAAGTTTTTGATTGGCAGCAGCATTGCCTGTATTGTCGGTATGTCCCGTCAAAACTAAGGTATAAGAAGGGCTTTCTTTCAGCATATTTGCCATTTCAAACATAGTTACAAGGCTTTGTTGCGAAAGGTCATAACTCCCTCTTTCAAAATAAATGCTTTTTTTCAAAGGACTACTTTGAGAAAGAGCTGAAAATGCGATAATTATAAAAAAAGAAAATAATAGCTGTTTCATATTTGTTGGTTGGTTCGCGCAGATTTTCGCAGATTTAAGCGCAGATTTTCGCAGATTTTTCTTAAATCTGCGGGAATCTGCGTCCCCAGCTGCGAAAATCTGCGTGAAATAATGCTAAACCACCCCCGAATTTCGCGCAATATACCCGTCTATCGCTTTTTTGAGCTGAATTTCCACCTGCGCCATAGACATCAACAGGCTCGGATTGGCAAAAATCGCCGTACTAATATTCAAAAAATCACTCACATCAGCGAGATGCGTATCCACGACCCACGTTTCCACATTGTCTTTCGAGATAGGCACAAGTTCCGACAACAATCGACAATGCGCAGGATAGGCATTTGACAATTTTTGCAACTCCTCTTGAATGTCTTTTTTGAAATATTTTTTGGAGAAAAGTCCTGAAAAAAAGCCACTTTTAAGTTGGTCAGGCGAGTATAATACGTTTATAAATAGGGTAAAATTGGGTAAATACGCATCTTTTTGTTCCACATTCCAAAATTCGCCGATATACCAATTCAGCAATTCTATCGTGCTTGCCGTCCATTCTTCCCCCGGAATATTGTGCTGAAGTATCACATTTTTTTGCGTAGAAAAAAAAGGATTCGTAATAATGTCCATTGCAGAAATATTTGCAGCTGTTTTTCCCTGCCAATTCAAAGTCTCAAACGTCTCCACAATCCGCAATTTGAGCAGTTGTTTTAGGTCATTAATTGCACCTTTTACGGGCCAATTTTTGATTTCATTCGGGCGTACAAACACCTTTTTTCCGATAGATTCCCAACTAAAACGGGTAATAAGGCTCTCATGCCTATCTTCTTTTACGCCTCGAATCAGAAAAATTTGCGGCTTGCGCACAGGCAGCACAATCGCTTGCGAATAAGAAAGTTTGAACTCATCATTTTGCTCTACTCGATTGCAGAGCAAATGCGAAAACGGACCTACTTTTTGTTCGGGAGGAGGAGGAGGAGTAAGGGGTCTTGCGATTGCCCACAATGAGCCTTGTGAGGGATAAACGTCCCAAGGCATGGTTTGCGGCACGTCAGTATCGGGCAAATTGTCCCAATACACTTTGCGAAAATTATTTTCTCCACTCAAGGTAATTGCCTCATCTCTGGCATCTTGATAGGATTGTGTAACGACTTGATGATTGCCAATTCCCTTATAAAAACGGGTCGCAAACTGGGTCGCAACGGTATCTTTGATTTTGGAAGAAGTGGCTATAACTGCTTTTACGCCTTTATTTAACAAAAAATCGGCTTGTTCTTGGGTAGAACAGGCATTCAAAAAAACTAATTCTAAGCCTGCTTGTCTGCCCAAAAA
>JAYUZN010000257.1:0-4314 GCA_043751755.1 Bacteroidota bacterium
GCGTTGCCGATTTGCCGCCGAGCTTGGGCTTTGTGCTTGGGCTGGGCGGCATTTTCGGCAATGCTTATGTTGGCAGCTTTTTATTTTTTAACGAATTTACTACAATATTTTTGACCATTACTATCAATTACAACGTAGTAGACACCCGATTGCCAGTGAGATATATCAATGATAATTGATTTATTATGTATCTCAGTGCTAAGGATTGAATTACCCCTAATATCAATAATGTCCATGTTGCAGCCACTTATCTTATCCGTAAAAGAAATATATAATTGATTTTCTGTGGGATTTGGATAGATATTTATCCCCTTAAAAGGAATCGCTTGACTAATTCCTACAGTAGCATTATATTTAATGATGCCTTGATGTTGTATTCCTGCAACATTGAACACGCCGCCAATATAAATATCGTCATTCCATACAACCAAAGAACGAGGCTGATTAGTTCCGCCGCCAATTTCTACGACTTGCTCCCAGTAAGTTCCTTTCCATTTAAATAATGCACTTGTCCCTGCTCCCCCTAAATTAAATTCGGCTACAGCATATAAATCATTTCTGTAAACGGTTAATGACCTAACCACTCCTGTACCATTAGCTGCCCATACATTCATGGATATCCAATCCGTTCCATTCCAGGCAGCACAGCCATTACCAGGGTCGCCTAATGAGCTTTTCATATATCCTCCCACAATCAATTTACCTTCAAAAGTAGTCATACAACTTATGTAGGATTGTAAACCCGATAAGCCATTGCCTAAAGAAGCCCACTGACTACCATTCCAGCGAATAATATCTTGCATATGAGAACTTTGTGGACAGACAATATTCCCTCCTATATAAAGTTCGTTGTTGTACAATTCCATACACTCTATACTACTAAAACTATCTCCATAATCTGGGAAGGTTGCATAATTAGTGCCATCAAATGTTGCTACATTGTGTGCCACAATTCCTGCGATTGTATCAAATTGTCCCCCAATATAGAGCAAGCTATCCGTTGAAAGTAAATAATTAAACGTTCTATTAGGAAAAGTACTATCTTTAACGGGAATCCAGTCAGCATTTTTCCACTTCATCAATCCATAGTATTCTCCATTGGCAGGCATAGATAGCTCTCCTGCTATGTATAGTTCATTCTTAAATCGAGTAAGAGAATAACAATGATTGCCATTTTTTAGGGTGTGGTTTGCTCCCTTTAAAGCACTCCATTGTTGATTATCCCATGCCACAACACAATCAACTAATGTATCATTATTGTTAATTGAACCTATTGCAAACCCCGCTACATACAATTGATTCGTTATAGAATCTGCATATAGCTGTTTTACAGTTGATACACAAGTTCCTACAGAGGATATGAATTGCGACAAAAGAGATGAATAGAATAGAACAAAGAATATAAATACAAATAATTTATTCATAATATTGTCTGTTAAAAATTATTGTTTTATCATTTTTAGGGTTGATACAGACATTTCTGTTCTTATTGATAATATATACATCCCTATTGGCAGCATCTCTGTATTTAACACAATATCTTCATCATCTATGGATAAATCATTAGTTATCAACACCTTTCCTGCCATATCTATCCACGAGATATTCAAAATCTTATCATGATTAGGGTTACTAACTATAACATTATCCCTAAAAGGATTAGGCTTTACACTCCTTTCAGGATTTAAGCCTATTTCGATTATTTCTGGATTAGCCAATCTTTGACAGCCAGCGCATATATAGGTAAACTGTCCTATAATGCCATTTCCACACCCTTGAGGGGCATTTCCATAAAAATAATCATACGGTCCAGGTATATCTTTTAATAATGATACAGAATATTGTTGACCAGCTCCGCCAAAATAAAATTGACCATCATCAGTTCTATTCGTAATATTATTCACAGAAAAGTCTAAAGCACCATAATAAGTAGAATAAAACAAAGTGCCGTCTAAGCTAAATTGAGTAACAGCACCACCTCTATAATAATTATTTGCCATCTGCCCAGGAGCAAATGTATTTTGATAAAAAGCACCAACCCATTGTTTTAGTGGCCACCCCGTAGGAACAGCTTGTGGAGACGCAGAAGTCGGGGTATAAATATTTGCCATCATGTATATTCGATTGGCACCATTTGTCGATAAACCCGTAATGTCATCATTATGATTTGTGCCAATATAGGTGGACCAATCTAATTGATAGTTAGTCGTAAAACGAGCAATAAAAGCATCTCTGCTGCCTCCATTATAGGTTGCATCATTATGTTTTCCTACCCCTGCTAACGTTTTGATAGGGAAATTTGGGTAACTTGCGGGAGGAAATGCGCCTGTTGTATATACTCCACTAGTCGAAGATGCGGTATTACCTGTAATATACAATACACCATTTTTATCCACAGTAATTCGACCCGCTTTATTATTCCCGATTGTTCCAATAGGCATCGGATCCAAACTTTCATTTGCATTTCCACCAAAAGAAGTTGCCCATAATACCTGCCCTGCACTACCAAAACGCATAACCAAATAATCCAAAGTTCCGCTGCCTGCTTTAGGTTGCATATATTCAATTGTTGAATAACTCGGATCCACTAAAGGAAAATTGCCGCCACTATTACTGCCACCGCTTGCATTTCCTGTATATGCACCAACCGTAACCCCTGCCGAACTTGCCCCAACGAGGCTACCCAAAACATACACAGAATTTAAATTTCCACAGACAATATCTTCTATAGTTAAACTCCCTTCAACTCCTGTACACCAATCTAAAGAAAGTGCAGAGCCTGTTGAGGCAAATTTACTTAAGTAGGCGCAAGTTCCACCTGCCGTATAATTGTAATTATAAGCCCCCACTTTGCTTTTATATGGCATCGAACCTGTACTACTTCCGCCTATATATACATTATTAGAAGCATCAACGGCAAACTCGCCGACTTTTTCTACCCCAGAAGTTCCGAAATAAGACCAAAAAGTATTTGGAAAATTACCTAACTTGCCTAATGAATTGAACTTTGCTATAAAAATGTCATTTCCCGTAAAAGTCGAATAAGTCGGAGATACAGGAGTTTGTGCAATCCCCGTTCCTGTTGGGCTAGCTATATCAGAACTTTGTGTAGTTCCACACAAGTATATATATCCAGTACTATTCAAATCTACATGAAAGCCTTGGTCTCTGCCACTCCCACCAAAATAAGTTCCCCATTCTACCGCTCTGTTGGTATCAAATTTTATCAAAAAGGCATCCCAATTACCCATAACATTTGTAAAAGAGCCTGCAACAATTGGATAAACCACATCAACGCTATAACCTGATACAAAGATATTGTTATTGTTATCAATATCTACATCTGTAACCCAACCATTGTTATTACCTTCTATATATGTAACCCAATCTGGACCATACGAGGAGCTATAAGTAGGAGCAGGAATAGGGTCAGACTGAATGGTTATATTTATGGGATAATTAGGGTCATATGCTCCCACATTAAACGTAACAATTTGAGAACTTAAGCTAAAATTTGCACTTATATTTTGGGTTGTTCCATTAATCGTCTGTTTTGCTACTGGCTGCAAATAGGTTATCACTCCCATAGGAGTATTCACTATCAGGGAATTTCCAGTTAGTGAGATACTTGTTGCCCCTGTCCATTTCATTTGGATATTTGCAACATTTGCCACTAATGGGTTTATATCATATTCATACATTGGCGATTTGCTAATGTTTGTACACAATAGATTCACCCCATTATAGAGGGAATTATAAGCAATATTTTTGTAAGTATTCAACCCACTAATATTTGCCTTGTCTGTATAAAAATTGACGGTACCCCCAGCATTCAAGCCTACCACAGAAGGAGAAGCATTGCTGTTCAAGAATTCCATATCTACCCGATACATACTATCCACCCCCGTAGAATCTATGCTTTCCAAGACATAGCTCACTTTATTGCTTTGAAAAAAACATTTTTTACCACTTGAGATGGTATAATATTTCACAAAGCTTGCTGTTGTACCGTCGCTTTGCCTCAATTGTCCTAAATTTTGAACTACTGACGTAGTATTAGGCACTTGTCCAATGCTCTGAGAGGACAAAAATAAGAGCATGTTAAATGCTGCAAAAGAAATCAACTTGAATTTCTGTGTCATAATTTGTTGAAAATAAAAAAAATGATAAAATGTTGAGTAATTTGTATTGTATGTTTGAATTTTAATAGCTGCCAACGAAAATATTGCCTGCCGTAGCCACTTTTGGGCAGATTAGCAGCGTAGGGAAAAGTGGCTATGGTCGGCAATATAAATGTTAGCGGATTTTTTTATT
>JAYUZN010000258.1:0-2433 GCA_043751755.1 Bacteroidota bacterium
TACAGGGTCTTTTGAGGTTTTTCCATGATGAATAACAAGGTCTTTTCGGTCTTTTGTATTGATTTCATACCCGCCCCTGCCCTGCCCTAAATGGGGGGAAAGAGGGGAGTAATAGGTGTCTTTTAGAAAATCGGAAACAATGTTTTTGAGATTCTCCTCGCTTTCGTCCTCGTCTATGCGTGCGAACATGCGCACAAGGTTTGCTTTGAACGCATTGATTTCGTCCCTCGTAACGCTTTGTTTGAGATAGCCTTTATTGAGGGCTTGATTGAGACTTTGTGGGAGGAGTTGCATGTTTTTGTGTCGTTTTTCACGCAGATAAACGCTGATTTTGGCAGATTTCGCAGATGTATAGCAAGCATTTTTATCTGCGAAATCCGCTGTCATCTGCGAAAATCTGCGTGAAATGAAAGGCAAAGGTACGAAAAATCCTCATATTTTCCCTTCAATAATCGCGATTTCTTCTGCTGTTATTTCATACAATTCATACACAAGTTTGTCTAATTTCGCAAGCATTTCCGTTACCTCTTTTTGCTGTTTACTTGTTTTCAAAATGCTATCAACTGCGGACACAAAAGGCTTTTGCGCTTCATGAGGCAGGTTTTTGATAGGCAATTTTTCTAAATAAACCTTTTTTACTTCTGCAAAAGTTCTGCCTTTTTCTTGAGAAATATGTTGATAAATAAAGGTAAATAACTTGGAATTAAGTAAGGCTAATATATATTTTATCTCAAAATTTGACTGTATTTTCCCGATATTATAAACATTATTCAAATTGATAGATTTTGTTTCATCTAAGTGTGCAATGATTTCATCAGAAGTTTGCCGCACAATTATTTTCGTTTCAAAAAAAGGAGCTGATGCGCGCATTTCTGCCAGCCATTCTCCATACTTTAAATACATAAAATCTTGATTCAGAAAGGTATATCTATGAAAATCTCGCCCAATAATGCAAGGCAAATAACTTTTATCTAAGCCTATTTTTGAGGTAAAAACCTTTTTATCTACGATATCTTGAGTCTGTTTCGGCTGCCCTTTTCCTACTTGATAGGCTTTTATCCCTACAATAATGGTTGCCAATTTGCCTAACAATGATGTGTTATTTTCCATTTTTTTCAACTCTATTGTTTCTCCATTTAGGCTAAAAGTGCCATCTTGTAACAGAAATTTTTCAAGGCTAACACGCTGTTTTTCCCCTATTTCTACCGCACTTGGTGAAATAATGATGTCTATGTCCTGTTTTTCGGCTGTTTTTTGTACAGAAAATGAAATACAATCCCCAATACTTGCCTCTTTGAATACCTCAAATACATATTTTCTGGCACTTACTACCCGATTTTCTTGCGCCAATATTTCCCTTATTTTGGAAAAATAAGGCTGATACGTAAAAGTAGCAGGCGTAATATAATGGAAAAAGCCCTTATCTTTGAGAATTTGTAAAGCTATTTCATAAAAAAGTACATAGCTATTTGCTTGATATTCAAAGGATTGATATTGCGTTTTTAGATAATCTGTTTCTGCTTTTGAAAATGAAACGCCATACGGAGGATTTGCTAGTACTACGTCAAAACCTTCAAAATGCCCCTCATCATCTAAGACTTCAGGAAAATCGAAACGCCATTCAAGGGTATTTCTGTATAAAGTTTGCAGCTTTTCTACATATTTTTGCCGTAAAAAACTCACTTCTCCTGCCAATTTTAGCTGTTTGTCTTTTTCGTTTGCATCAAAAACGAAGGTTATCTGCCCTAATTCTGCCTCTTTTTTACGAAAAGCTTCATACTCTTTGTCATTTGGAATGGAAAATTTCTCTAATTCGGTCTTTATGTGCGCAATTTGCTTGCGAATCGCTTGTTTTGCACGACTATTTTTAACAGATTTGTAGGCAAAAACCTGTATTTTATAGTCATCTATCAATTTTTTGACAAAAAGCCTATCTTTTGGCAGCAAATTTTGCCCATTTCCTAAAGAAAAACGACTTATTAAAGAGTTTCCTGTTTTAATGTTAATGTCAATATTTGGCAAAGTTTCCAATTCTGTATAGTTACTTTCCTTCGTATAATACATATTTTTGAGCAATTCTATCCACAAACGAAGGCGGCAAATCGCTACAGATTTTGGGTTTATGTCCACCCCAAACAAGCAATTTTCGATAATCGTTTTCTTTTCATTAAAAATAGCTTCTTGCAAAAGTTGCAAAGGCGGAATAGCCATGTTATTTTGGTTTAAACGATAGGCAAACAAGGCACTTGTTTCAAAATCAGAAATAATAATTTCGTCATTTTCTACAGTTATCGTATATTCTCGTATTCTATTTCCTTCTTTGTCGCACAAAATCTGCAATTCCCTTTTTATAACAATGATTTCGTTCAAAGCAGAAACCAAAAAATGCCCTGAACCTACAGAAGGGTCGCAGATTTTCAGCGAATTTATCAA
>JAYUZN010000259.1:0-2049 GCA_043751755.1 Bacteroidota bacterium
ATTTTAGGTTATAAAAGAAAATTAAAAAAATATCAGATATTCGTATTAATTGTAAATTAAAATAACTACCTGTCGTAAATTTCTGTTGCAAGATTAGCCTAAAGGGGGGTAAAGCCTTTCTCCCCCCTTTAGGGGGGCGGGGGGGCAAATGCCTTTTACAAAAATATACGATAAAATTGGGAACTTATTTACTATTCATTCCTTAATCTGTGTTTACCTAAATAACTCCTTTTCAAAACCAAAAAAAAAGCCTAATTTTGTCCTCAACTTTCAACTACATCATTCCCAACAATATGCCTTCCACATTCATCATAGATGCCATTCGCACGCCGATAGGCAATTTCACAGGCACACTTTCTGCCATTCGTACAGACGACTTAGCCGCTCATGTACTCAAAGAACTCCTTGCCCGCAATCCCAACCTGCCCCCTGCCGAAATCGCAGACGTAATCATGGGCTGCGCAAATCAGGCAGGCGAAGACAATCGCAATGTGGCAAGAATGGCTTTGTTATTGGCAGGAATCCCCTATTCTGTGCCGGGCGAAACCGTAAATCGCCTATGCGCATCGGGCATGTCTGCCGTTGTACACGCGCACAGAGCCATTCAAGCAGGAGACGGGGACGTATTCATTGCAGGAGGCGTAGAAAACATGACACGCGGACCTTGGGTACTTTCAAAAGCGGGTTCAGCCTTTGGCAGAGACCAACAAATGTATGATACAAGTTTTGGGTGGCGTTTTATAAATCCTAAGATGCAAGCCCTTTATGGCACAGATGCGATGGGCGAAACGGCAGAGAATTTGGTGGATAAATACGGCATTTCTCGATTTGAGCAAGATAGTTTTGCCTTTCATTCTCAATATAAAGCCGCCGCCGCCCAAAAAGCAGGTTTTTTTGACCAAGAAATCTGCGCTGTGCCGATTCCGCAGAAAAAAGGAGAGCCTGTGTTATTTTCGCAAGACGAATTTATAAGAGCTAACACCACTTATGAGGGTTTGGGCAAACTCAAACCTGCTTTTCGCAAAGAGGGAACAGTAACAGCAGGCAATTCTTCGGGGTTGAATGATGGGGCAGCTGCCATGTTATTGGCTTCGGAAGCAGGGGTAAAAAATCATAACCTTGTGCCGATTGCGCGAATTCTTTCAAGCGCTGTGGTAGGCGTAGAACCGCGTATTATGGGCATGGGACCCGTAGAAGCCGCACGAAAAGCCCTTCGAAAAGCAGGCTTAGGCATGGCAGAAATGGATATTATCGAAATAAATGAAGCCTTTGCTGCACAGGTTTTGGCGTGTATTCGGGTATTTGGCTTAGACGAAATAGACAGCCGCATAAATCCCAATGGCGGCGCAATCGCTCTGGGGCATCCGCTTGGCATGTCTGGCACACGCATTATTCAAACGGCGGCTTTGCAGTTGCAAAGAACGAAAAAACGCTATGCGGTGGTTTCTATGTGTATCGGCTTGGGACAAGGCTATGCGGTGGTGATAGAAAGGTGTTAATGCGAAATCTGCTTTCATCTGCGAAAATCTGCGTGAAATTTGACCATTCCACAATGCTTACACTTGCACACCTACAAGCCATTTCCACATTTTGCTATGCGGCTATTTTTGAAAATACAGGGGCTGATATAGATAAATATGCAGAATATGACTATCTCATAGCCCTTGCAAATGCGGATACCGACGTATTTACCACTTGGGAGGCGTTGGCAGAAAGCAAGGCTAAGTGGCGTATGGGCATTCTGCCTTATCAGCTTAAACAGCATTTTGAACCCAAACTTTCCAGCGAAAAAAAAGCAGAAATCCCTTTTCCAGAAGTAGCTTTTTTTGTGCCTCAATGTTTGCTTATTGGCAAAAAAGGGGCAACTTCTCCCCAAATTCTGGGAGATACAAGCCTCTGGGAAAGCGTTTTAGCGGCTGAAGAAAAGCCGATAACTCCTACACAAAGCAGCGAATTTGTAGCCAATTATACCGAAGCAGAATATATTGCCACCATTGAGCAACTCCAACAACATATAAAAGAAGGAGATACGTATGAAATCAATTTAGC
>JAYUZN010000260.1:0-3677 GCA_043751755.1 Bacteroidota bacterium
GTTGAATCTGCTATAAATTCTTACCTGTCCAAACTGCCATTTGATGGAATTTTCCAACTTTCAAAGTTGCAAGATGCTATACAAAATGTGCCAGGCATCGTAGATGTTTCCCTTACTTTGGTACAAGCAAAGTTTGGTTCATCTTCCTATCAAACGCTTAGTTTAGACTACTATCCCTATTCAGGATATTTGAAAATAGCTACAGCCGTTCCGTTATCCGCCTCACTTCAATACTATCCAAGATAATGACTTATGCCATTCACATATTGCAACTCATTGTAGGGCTGATACCTTGGTATCTGCGCAAAGAATTGCTGGTAGATTGGCTTGACTGCCTTCTACATCCTTTGCAACATCTAAATGATAAATTAGTGAAGAAAAAAATGGGTAAAAAAAAACGCTCAACTATTTTTCAATAATTAAGCGTTTTGAGTGGCTGGGGAGGGAATCGAACCCCCGACACAAGGATTTTCAGTCCTTTGCTCTACCAACTGAGCTACCCAGCCTACATCTCTTTCAGTTTGGTGGTGCAAAGGTACGACTATTTTTTGAATCTGCAAATAAAATAGCTGTTTTTTGCAAAAATAATTTCTTTTAGATAATTGAGAATTGAAAATTGAGAATTGAAAATAAGGCTAAATAAATGATAACCAATTATTTAACTTTTTAACTATCTGCTTAATTTATGGCTAACTTGTTTTTATTTTTTGACTAATTTTGTTTGAAAAGTATTTTCGCCAATTTCTGCCCGCAAATAATACAAGCCTTGTGGGAGATTTGCTATGTTTTCCTCAATGTCTAATACGGAAGTTCCCGGTATAATCTCTTCATTCACAAGCGTTCTGACCTGTGAGCCTTTGCAGTCATATAATTCTATCTTCACCTTTCCTGCGGCGGGTTTGTACCATACAAGCCTTATTTGGTTTTCGACAGGATTGGGGTTTGCCTGAAAAAAAATGTGGTCTTTTGCCAGAAAAACTACCTTCTGCCAAGCCTCATAGTAGTAGAGATTGTAGAGAAAACTGTAGGCTTTGATGCGATAATAGGACAGCCCGCTTTCGGGTATAGAATCCGCAAAAGTATAAGGCGTGAGTTCGCCCGAAGTGAGGCAGACCAACTCAAATTTGGCTAAGGAATCTGCCTTTTTGCCGTCTTTTGAGCGTTCTACCACAAAATAGGAGATGTCTGAGCCGCCGCACCAATATGCCCATTCTACGCTTATATGCGTTTTTTGGGCAGTTACCACGTATTCGGGCAGATAGAGGGCTTGCGCCATGATATAGGTCGCGCAATGTAGAAACAAGATAATGAGAATATGTTTGAGCATGTTTTTGAGGCTTTCGCAAGTGTATGAAAAACGTCCTGAATATAGAACGAATAATATATGAAAAACGTTGTTTTATCCTAAATACATGGAAGCGGACGCTTGCGCTACCCGATTAAACTAAGAATCCCGAAAATCTTTTACAGGGAATAATAGCCGAACTATGCCTGAAATGCCTACCTTTGTAGCGCAGTTCAAGGAACAGGCAGAATCATTGCTACCTGTTCACTGCTACCTGCTAACTGCTAACTGATTTTATGGCTGATTTTTTACAAGAAATACAAAGAAGGCGCACTTTTGGGATTGTGTCGCACCCTGATGCGGGAAAAACTACTCTGACCGAGAAATTATTGCTTTTTGGCGGCGCAATTCAAGAGGCGGGGGCGGTAAAGTCCAACAAAATCAAGAAACATGCGACTTCCGACTTCATGGAGATAGAGAAACAACGGGGAATCTCGGTGGCTACTTCGGTGATGGGTTTTGAATATAAAGAGATGAAAATCAATATCTTAGATACGCCCGGACACAAAGATTTTGCAGAAGACACCTATCGCACTTTGACGGCGGTGGACAGTGCCATTGTCGTCATTGACGTGGCAAAGGGCGTAGAGGAGCAAACAGAAAAGTTGGTGGCAGTGTGCAAAACCCGCACAACGCCTATGATTGTTTTCATCAATAAATTGGACAGAGAGGGCAAAGACCCCTTTGATTTATTGGACGAGGTGGAGCAAAAACTCCACATGAAAGTCTGTCCTTTGAGCTGCCCTATAGGAATGGGGTCGAATTTTAAGGGCGTTTATAATTTATACGAAAAAAAATTAGTGCTTTTTGATGCCCATAGCAAGCAAGAATTGGGCGAAGTCATTGAATTTGATGATGTCTATTCTCCTGAATTAGAGACATATACGGGCGAAAGAGCTGCCAAACAGTTGCGCGAAGATGTGGAACTCATCGAAGGCGTTTATCCACCTTTTGACCAAGAGGCGTATTTGGCAGGAAAGTTGAATCCTGTATTTTTTGGCTCTGCCGTCAATAATTTTGGGGTAAAAGAAATGTTGGATTGTTTTATAGAAATCGCCCCTTCGCCTCGTCCAAGCCCTACAGAGGAGCGCATGATTTCGCCCACAGAAACGAAATTTACGGGTTTTGTGTTCAAAATCCATGCAAATATAGACCCCAATCATAGAGATAGAATTGCCTTTGTGCGGGTGTGTTCGGGCATTTTTGAACGTGGAAAAAACTACCTTCATGTTCGCCACAAAAAGCAATATAAATTTGCGAATCCTACGGCGTTTATGGCAGACAAAAAGGAAATCATAGATGAATCCTATCCGGGCGACATTGTGGGCTTGCATGATACGGGCAAATTTGTGATAGGTGACACGCTTACAGAGGGCGAAATTTTGAAATTTACAGGGATTCCGAGTTTTGCGCCAGAGATTTTCCGGTATGCCGAAAATGGCGACCCAATGAAGGCAAAGCAATTTCAAAAAGGCTTGGAGCAGCTGATGGACGAGGGAGTTGCGCAGCTTTTTACGGTCAAAATGAATAACCGCAAAATCATTGGCACTGTAGGTTCGCTACAATTTGAGGTAATCCAGCATAGGTTGTTGCACGAATATTCTGCAGCTTGCCGCTATGAGCCTGCCTCTTTTTTCAAAGCCTGTTGGGTTTCGTCTGAAAATGCGGCAGAATTAGCGGAGTTCAATCGCCGCCGTTCGCAGTTTATGGCTACGGATAAGCATGGGCGAGATGTGTTTTTGGCTACTTCACAATGGGAATTGAACGCCGCAGAAAAGGCTTTTCCAGAAATTAGGTTTCATTTTACTTCGGAGTTTTAGGGGATTTCCAAGTATTTATGGGTTTGTACACTCATGCGCCATCTCGGATTTTGCTGAATATAACTTACGATTTTGGGATATATTTCCTGTTTTTTGTCCCATTCTGCTTGCAGCAGCAAGGCACAATTTTCGGAACAAAGGGCTGCATGTTTTTCTGCCCAAAGAAAATCAGAATCATTGAAAATAATTATTTTCAGCTCATTTGCTAAGGTATAATATTCTGTTTTTGGGGGAAGGAATTTTTTGGGAGAAAGACACACCCAGTCAAATTCTCCTTTGAGTGGATAGGCTCCCGATGTCTCAATATGCGTGCGAAGTCCTTGTGAATGAAGGGTTTGCGTAAGTTCGGATAAATCATACATAGAAGGCTCGCCGCCTGTAATGACAACGATTTCTGTGCCAGATTCTTTGGCAAAAGCGACCATTTCTGCCATTTCCTTATATTGATGTTCCGAAACTGTCCATGATTCTTTGACATCACACCAATGACAGCCGACCTCACACCCTGCAAG
>JAYUZN010000261.1:0-7039 GCA_043751755.1 Bacteroidota bacterium
GACAGTTTTGAAACAGGCGAACATAATTATTATGCAGGTGCTGATTATGAGGTAGAAAATACCTTGCGCGACCTCTCAAAAGCTAAAGTAGGGCAGTTGATTTGCCAAGATGCTGAATTTCAGCAGTTTTCGCTGTTTTTTGCCTTCTGCCTTACTATGATTTTGTTTACCTTTGTGGCTACTTCTCTCCAAACTGTTGTGATAACGATAATTACCGCCATTATTGGCAGCATTGCTGTAACAGTATTTGGAGCTTTTTCTGCATATGTATTAGATATTCATGGGAGTGGCGAAGAGACCTTTTTCTCCTTTGGCTTCCTGTGCGTGGTAGCTGCTTTGACGGCTTTTGGGATTTGGGCAAACAACAAGCCCCTTACCGTCCTTGCACGTCAAGTAGCTTTGTCGATTGCGGCGGCACTTACGCCTGCCGTTCCTTTTGTGGCGGTGATAATGGTAGGCATAAAATTAGGGAGCTATGACTGGAATCATGCTCCATACATCTTCCAAATCCTTACCTATTCGCTATTTGCAGCTTCTGTCGTAGGTTCATGGCTGCTTTGGAATGTCTTGTATCGTCCGCAACTGCTCAAAATACAGACAATTCCTGTGAAGAATTAACCTGCAAGATATATTTTCATAAAAATATTTTTCTACGAAAATATCAGATTTTACCGCAAAGTTCGCAAAGGTTCCGCAAGGTTCGCAAAGCAATTGCTCAAAAACAAGAGGCGTGCCAAAATCAGATATTGTCTTGGCTTTTGTAAGTCCATATAGGCGTGGTTTGGGAGAATTTGCAGCGGGCTAAGATAAATGGAAGCCGCTTTAAGTATAGCTATCAAAAAATAACCAAATATTCCTTCATAGCCGCCACATATTCTGGCGCATATTCTCCATTTTTGGCTGTCCGAAAATACACTTTTTCGGGCAGCTTTTCTGTTGCCTCTCGGCTAAAATGAAGGATATAACAGAAGGCTTTTTCTGCCTCTGGGCTATCCCACAAAGCGATTTCATGGCATATAAAAAAGCCTTTTTCTCCAAAAATAGCCCCATAATAGGAATAAGATTCTGCGGCTATCAAGAGCCAAATGTCCCCTTTTTCTGCCAATAAAGTAGCTGCGATTTCTGCCAAAACAGGCACCTCTAAGCTATTTTCATGCCTTGCAAGCCGCCTTTTTTTATCCAAAGAAAGGGTAGCCGTTCGAAAAAAAGGCGGGTTACACACTATCATGTCATACTTTTTCGCCGTCTCAAACGCCCATCTTGTAATGTCTGCTTCAATGACTTGCAAGCGATTTGCCCAAGGACTGCTCGCAAAATTCTGCGCAGCTTGCGAGGCAGCCTCAGCATCAATTTCAATGGCATCTATCTCACAATCAACTCTTTGTGCCAGCATAAGAGCCAACAAACCTGTGCCTGTGCCAATATCCAAAATATGTTGAGTACCTTGTTTTACCTGCGCCAAACTCCCCAGCATACACGCAGAAGAGGAGATTTTCATGCCACATTTATCTTGAGAAATAGCAAACTGTTTGAATTGAAACATCTGAAGTGCGAATTGAGGCGCAAAAGTACATTTATTTTCTGTGAAAATCTGTGGAACAACAATATCCTGCATTTTAACCACAAAAACCGCCTATTCATACACCTTCTTACAACCAATTTCAAGAATAAGCGTACATTTGTAGTATAAATCACGTTTAATTGAGAGTATGAAAACAAAACAACTCATTTTCCTCGTCCTCGCCCTTGTGCTATTAGGGGGGCTAAGTTATGGACTTTACCAATATTTTCGCAAGGCTCCTGACCTCGTCAAAGCTAAGGCAAATATGGTGCTGACTGATATGGAGTTAATCAAGGCATATACAACTAATGAGGCTAAATCCGATAGCCTGTATTTGGATAAAGTGATTAAGGTTAAAGGCACTGTAAAATCTGTAGAAAAAGACCCTGAAGGCTTTAATACGGTATATTTAGGGGCTTCAGACGGCGAAAATAGTGTGAGTTGCGCCATGTCAAAGAAGCACAATGCGGAAACAGAAATGTTGAAAGTCGGGGATAAAGCCATTTTTCAGGGCAAATGTGCGGGCTTTATGATAGATGTTTCGCTTACAGAATGTGGTTTACAGAAGGAATAAGGTCGCGCAGATTTTCGCAGATGAAGACGCAGATTTAACGCAGATTAAGAAAAATAATACGCGGAACAATCAGGGCTGTTAATTCGTGTTAATTCGTGCAATTCGTGGCGATAAAAACATATATTCAATTCAATCTTACATATTTATGAAACAAGTATTGTTCAGTCTTGCTTTGATGCTATTGAGCATTTTGCCTATATTTGGGCAAAAATACATGACCAAAACGGGGGCTATCACCTTCAATTCGAGTACTACGGTCGAAAAAATTGAGGCAATCAATCGGGGAACTGTATGCGTAATAGATGCGGCTACAGGCAAAATGGAGTTTTCGGTTTTGATGAAAGGCTTTCATTTTGAAAAACCTTTGATGGAAGAGCATTTTAACGAAGACTATGTAGAAAGTTCTAAATATCCTAAATCCACTTTTAAGGGCAGTATTCAAGACCCATCGAAGGTAAATTGGGGCATTGATGGAACTTATAACGTAGTAGTAACAGGAAATTTGACGATGAAAGACAAAACAAATGCCGTTTCTGCGCCCGGAACGATAATCATCAAAGGCGGAAAAGTGGTAGTTTCGAGTACCTTTAAGGTAAAACCAGCGGATTATAAGGTAGAAATCCCTAAAGCTGTCAAGGCAAATATCTCCGAAACCGTAACCATCAAAGTGAACTGCGAATTAGCGAAAATGAAATCATAAGTTCACGCAGATTTTCGCAAATGTGGACGCAGATTTTCGCAGATTAAGAAAAATCTGTGCAAATCTGCGGTTTAATCTCTGAAAATCTGCGTGAAATAACCAACAATCCATGAAAAAACGAATACCATTATTTTCTATTTTCTTTTTCTCCTGTTTTTTTGCCTTTGCGCAAGAAGATTTGTTGAGCCTCGTAGGAGAAGATTCTCTTGCAAAAGAACCTGTTACCGCCACCTTCAAATCCAATCGGATTGTAACTGGACATTCTATTGAAACGCTACATGGGGGCGTTTTTGACATGAAAATACAGCACCGTTTCGGTCCTTTGAATGGTGGATTCTACCAACTTTTTGGCTTAGACCAATCCTCCGTTCGCATTGGTGGCGACATAGGCATTACCAATCATTTGTGCGTAGGCTTTGGCAGAAGTTCGGTAGGAAAAGTCTATGATGGTTTTGTGAAATACAAACTCATCAGCCAAAAAACGCAGGGCGGTTTTCCCGTTACCATTACGGCAATGCAAAGCATCGCTATCAGTTCGCTCAAATGGGCTGACCCTACGAGAACCAATTACTTTTCCTCACGCCTATACTACACCACGCAACTCATGGTGGCGCGCAAGTTTAATGAAAGTTTTTCTTTGCAACTTACTCCTACTTATATTCACCGCAATTTGGTGTCAAAAGCCACCGACAAAAACGATATTTATGCGATGGGAATCGGTTTTCGTCAGAAATTGACAAAGCGTTTTTCTATCAATGCAGAATATTTTTATGTGCTTCCAGGGCAGCTTGAACTTACAGGAACTGCGATGAAAGATAGAACTTACCGCAATTCTTTGTCTATTGGGGTAGATATAGAAACGGGGGGGCATGTTTTCCAACTTCAATTTACCAATTCCTTAGCAATGATAGAAAAGGGTTTTGTGGCAGAAACAACCGAAAACTGGCTAAATGGCGGGATTCATTTCGGCTTCAATATTTCAAGGGTTTTCAATATTTATAAGTGGGAGAAGAACTTTTGAGAGAAATTGAAAAATGAGAAATGAAAATTGAAAAATGAGAAATGAGAAATGAAAAATAGTTTTCATCTGCGAAAATCTGCGGTTTAATTTGCGAAAATCTGCGTGCCAAAAATGATACATCTGCGTTATCTGCGTTATCTGCTTTCATCTGCGCAAATCTGCGTGCCAAAAACGAAGCTAAAAACACATGAAATATATAAGCATCAGTATCTTATCAGCACTTGTCCTTCTGTTAGCCTACAGCGGCTGCTACTATGACAAAGAGGCTACTTTATATCCGAACGCAGTTTGCGATTCCACAAACGTAACTTATAGCCTGAAAATTGCGCCTATCATTCAGGAACATTGCCTAAGTTGCCATGCGCAAAGCAGCTCATTAGGCGGCGGCGTAGTCTTAGAAGGCTATGACAATCTAAAGTCTTATGCAAATGGCGGCTTATTAGTAGGTACGATTTCCTATGCAATAGGCTTTACTGCCATGCCTGCGAGTGGCAAAATGAGCGATTGTAACATTGCCCTTATCAAAAAATGGGTAGATGCAGGCGCACCGAATAATTAAAGCTTTTGGGTGGCGTACTTTTAGAAAGTGCGCCACCCTACCTGCAATTTAGCGAGGTCCCCCGCCGCCTTGTTGCATTTGTTGTTGCAACTGTCTTTGCATCATCATTTGTTGTTTGGCTTTTTCGACAGAACCGGGCTTGCCTTTTTTGAAAGAAATGAGTTCTACCTCAAAGACCAAAGGCTGATTAGGTCCGATTTTCTCGCCGCTGCCCTGCTCACCATAGCCCAATTCGCTTGGGATATACAGCATGATTTTGTCGCCTGCCTTCATCAATTGTATGCCTTCTGTCCAACCCGGAACCACATTTGCGAGGCTCGTTATGAAAGGTTTGCCTTTTGAGGCATCAAATTCCGTCCCATCTGTCAATTTCCCTGTATAGTTTACGGTAACTGTGTCATCTATAGTGGGTTTTTCGCCTGCTTTTCCTTCCGAAACCACCTTGTAATGCAAGCCACTTTCTGTTGCTTTGATGCTTGGGTCCTTTGCTTTTTCGCCATCAATATATTTAACCCATTTTGCCTTAGCAGCTTCGGCTTTCTCTGCCATCTTTTTTTGCATCACCACCTGAAAACGGCGAAATATTGCCTCCATTTCCGCAGGTTTAAATTTTAGTTTGGTGGTATCTTGCCCATCTAACAAACCCGCCATGACTATATCCATATTGAATTTGACAATGCTGTCTTTTTCTACCCCTTGACGCGTTTGTGCAATCTGTTGTGCTGCACCCATACCCGTTTGCGCACCCAATAAATAGGAAATGCTGTCGCTCAAGTTGGTAATTTTTACGTTGCTACCTGCACCTGTTTTGCCACATGATGCGAGCGAAAATGCTACTATAGTAGCAAGTATCAGTTGTTTGTACATTAAAATATAAATGAGAAATGAGAAATGAAAAATGAGAAATGAAAAATGGCTTTAATCTGCGAAAATCTGCGGTTTAATTTGCGAAAATCTGCGTGCTTAACTACTCCTTTCCGCATAAGTGTTAAAATTCGTTAAAATCGCTTGCCAGCCCCCTTTTTGTAGTTCCAAACTATTTTCGGATTCTGGCTCAAAATGCTCTTGCACAAGGATATGACCCTCTTTTTGCAAAAAATCTATCCTCACTTTTCTGCCGTCTTCCATGCTACTATAAGCAATATGTTCATGCTTTGTTACTGCCGAGTATGTACCCTTCAAATCGAAGCCAAAACTACCATCTTTTGCCTCCATTCTAGTGAGAAAATGCCCACCTACCTGCAAATCGTTTTCGGATTTTGGTGCGTGCCAATCTTCCGAAGCAAAACACCATTGTGTAATATGTTTATCTTCTGTCCAATATGCCCATACTTTTTCGATAGGAGCTTTTACCTCCGTTTGTACGGTAACATACATATTTTCAGCTTCTGCCTTCAAAATAGCTAATCCTTTGGGAAATGCTGCTTGAAAGTACTCAAGATGCGCTTCCACCAAATCTGTTTCTAAGACTAAGGTCGTAACTCCCTCATTTTCAGTCAAAGTATAGTGTTCCTTTGCTCCCGTCCAAGCCTTTGTTTCTTCCGTTATTGGCTGTTCTTCAAAGTTTTTGAGTTCGCCAATATGCGAAAAATACATTTTTTCGGGTTGCTGCATTAGGCTAATATGGCTATACATGCCACCGCCGTCAGGGGCGAGAAAGTGAACTTTGTTTCCTTCTGCCAATTCTCCTGCGACATAACTGCCCTCACAAAAGGCACTTGTCCACTTGCGATAATGGAAATCGTCCCACAAAGCAAACCAAACATGCTGCGCAGGAGCTTGAATAGAGATAGAAAAAGATAAGCGTTGCATAAATTGTACTTTGATGGAAATTGGGGCAAAATTAAACATATTTTTTGAAAGAACGCAAAAAAAACCTAATTTTGTGGCTTATAAATTCATTTTTAAGAGGGCAGTAAAAAAAATAAAATCCTGTTTTTCCATTTACGTTTAATAGGGTGGCGCAGCTTTGAAAGGTGCGCTACCCTCAGTATGCTCATTTCTCATTTTCTACTGCTGCGTCCAATTGCGCATAAAAATTCGCCCCATATTTGCGGATAATTGCCTCTTTTACAAACTGATACACAGGGATTCCTTCCTTTTTGCCTTTGATGCAAGCTGCTTTGCAAAGCTCCCATTCTTCATAGTTGAGCGATTCCATTTTTTTCGTTTTATGCACGCGAATCGGGTACAAATGACAGGAAATAGGCTTGCGAAAATCCGTTTTTCCTGCAAAATATGCCTGTTCTATCGCACACATTGCCACACCTTTTTCGTCAAAATTGACATATACACATTCTTTTTCATTGACCAAAGACGTGGAATAGCCGTATTTTTTGTTATAAATATATTCGCCTTGCAACTCGATTTCGTCTATCCCGTCTTGACGCATATAGGGCTTTACATGAGGCAAAATTCCCTTCAAAATCGGCAATTCCTCGTCCTCCAAAGGTGCGCCCAAATCTCCCCCAACACAGCAAGCTCCTTTGCATTTTGCCAAATCACAAGCAAAAAGCGTGTCTGTAACTTCGCCACTTACGAAGATGTCGTCTATGATGAATAAGGTGTGTTTTTTCATGAAAATGATAAATGCTTGTTTTTGAAATAGTTAAACGAAAGATTTA
>JAYUZN010000262.1:0-14667 GCA_043751755.1 Bacteroidota bacterium
ATCCACGCTTTTATACAAATCAGGCATAAAAAACGCCGCAAAGTCTTCAAAAAACTCGCTAATAATTTCTTTCCAATGAGAATCATAATCTATTTTTAATTCTTCCATCAAATCTATTTTTAGTCGTAAACGGTAATAAATAACAAATCAAGGCAAAGGTAAGAAAAAGTTTTCGCCTACTCCAAAAATCTTTTTGTAGGTATTTGATGTGATAAGTAGTTGATAGTTATAAGTTGATAGTTGAAAGTTAATATAAGTTTTTCATAATCAATAAGATATATCGAAAATATATGTTTAGATTATTTCTCACTCGTACTTAGTGAAAATTATTTACAATGTTATAACTGCAATTTGATTTTTCATGGCATAGAACTTGTCGGTTTATCCACATTCCATAAGATGCTGATTCATAATGTATTAACTGAGATTGTGCTTCTTCTTGCCAAACATAATTGCTGGCATTTGCATAAATCAGGACATTTGTGTCTATAAATAGTTTGTTATCGTCCATTGTCGTCATACCTATTTTCTCGGCAAAAAGTTTCGCCTTGTGGAATCATGATTTTGTGGTTAGCAAAAACCATTTTAGCCTTTTTTTTCAGCTGTTTTGCTTGCAAAATGAGGATAATCTCATAATCTCCTTCAGGAATTAAAGCGTTTAACGGAATTGTTAAAAACGCATTTTGTGGAGAAATATAGGCATTTGTGTTTAATGTGAGCATATTCTATATATTTAAACAGCAAAGATACTCAAAAAAAATAGGCGAAACAAAAATAAAGAAAATATCTTTGCGGAAATCGCATTACGCAATCCCTTAATTATTACACTCGAACAAATATTTAAAACAAGAATAATTGACTAAATCCTTTTTTTTTTGAAAAATTTACTTTATTTCTTGTTTTTTTCAAAAAAGAGTCTTTTATTTGCAATAATATTGTATAAAAACCATTTAGTATTTGTAATACATCATTTTTTGGATTGATTAGATTTCGCATTTAAAAAGCATATTGAACTTTTTTTCAAAAAAAAATTGTGCATGTTGAAATAATATGCTAACTTGCGCAAGATTTCTACGAAGTACATTCTCTTTGCAGTATTTGTTCTATTTTTATTTTTTATTAACTACCAATTTTCCTCATAATCATTTGTGAGTATGACATCAAACAATCAACTTGAACGGCTTGAAGCCACCTTATTTCAACTCAATGAACTGATGCAAAAGCATCAAGAAATTGCCCTACGCAGATTTAAAATCGCTTCCGTAGATGTTGAAATTCTCCGATTTTTGGACACCGAAGGCGACCAAAAAATGAAAGATATAGGCGATAGAGTAAAGGTAAAGCTGAGCAATCTTACGAATATCGTAGATAATTTGGAAAACCTGAAACTCGTGCGCCGCGTTAATTCTAAGACCGACCGCCGCTCCATTTTCGTCAATATTACCCCAAAAGGCAAAAAACTCATCTCGGAATATAATGCCTATTTGCGGGAATTGACCTTGCGCATGAGCAGCGAAATGAAAGACGAGGCGTTTGTTATGATGCTCGAAGGCTTAGAAAAAATCTCGCAAATTCCCGTAAACGAGGAATAAAGATTATACACAATCACGTAAAACGTTGTAAATTTTTGAGAAAATTTACAACGTTTTTTTTTCTATAAATATCGTGTCCCTACGGGACTATAAAACCCTCATGGTATTTATTTTTAATTCCTTGCAAAAATCGTATATTTGCAATCTTTTTGTAAATTATAAAATATTGTTGAATGAAAAGATATACCATTACAGCTGCACTTCCTTACGCCAATGGACCGCTACATATCGGGCATATTGCAGGGGCATATTTGCCTGCCGACATTTATACACGCTACCTGCGTCTGCGCAAAAAAGACGTTTTATTTATTTGTGGGAGTGATGAGCATGGGGCAGCTATTACCATTCGTGCCAAAAAAGAGGGCATTTCTCCCCAAGAAATCATAGACAAATACCATGCTTTGATGCGCGATACCTTTCAGAAATTGGGCATTGAGTTTGACGTATATCATCGTACTTCGGACAAATTGCATCATAAAACCGCTCAAGATTTCTTTACAAAACTGCATGAAAAAGGCGAATTTGAGCAAAAAACTTCAGAACAATATTTTGATGAAGAATATCAGCAATTTCTCGCAGACCGCTATATTACAGGTACTTGTCCCAAATGTGCCTACGAAAAAGCCTACGGAGACCAATGCGAAAACTGCGGCAGCACGCTAAGTCCTACGGAATTGGGGAATCCTGTCTCTATTTTGAGCGGAAAAATGCCTATTTTGAGAGAAACCACGCATTGGTATTTGAAATTAGATACGTATGAGCCTTGGCTCAAAAAATGGATTTTGGAAGGAAAAGCAAATGAATGGAAAGTGAACGTTTTTGGGCAATGCAAATCTTGGTTGCAAGGCGGCTTGCAGCCCCGCGCCATGACGAGAGACTTGGATTGGGGGGTAGATGTTCCTTTGTTAGAAGCAGTAGGAAAAAAGTTATATGTTTGGTTGGACGCACCCATTGGCTATATTTCCGCTACAAAACAGTTTTTTAAAGAAAAAAGTGGAGAAGCCGAAAACCAATATTCCTATCCCAGCAACCGTTTTCCCAATGCCAAAGCCGAAGATTGGGAATTGTATTGGAAAGAGCAGGAAAATCCTGAAGATAATGCCACCTTAATTCATTTTATTGGCAAAGATAACATTGTGTTTCATTGCATTATTTTCCCGTCTATTCTCAAAGCGCATGGCGGTTATATTTTGCCTGAAAATGTGCCGGGAAATGAATTTTTGAATTTGGAAGGAAACAAAATCTCTACTTCGCGGAATTGGGCGGTATGGGTACATGAGTTTTTGCAAGCATTTCCTGACAAAACAGACGTGCTGCGTTATGTTATGTGTTCTATTTTGCCCGAAACCAAAGACAGCGAGTTCACTTGGGCAGACTTCAAACAACGGAATGACAGTGAGTTAAATGCGATTTTCTCCAATTTTATTCACCGAGTGTTGGTGCTTACCCACAAATATTATGGCGGAATTGTGCCTGATGCGGTTGGGCAAACAGATGACTATATTAAAGAGACTTTTCGCCAAATCTATGCTGCTGCAGATGCTATGCAGGAAAATATTGAGAAGTTTAAATTCAGAGATGCTTTGTTTGAATTTATCAATATTGCACGAATTGGGAATAAATTTCTGACCGAAACAGAGCCTTGGAAAGCCATTAAAAACGACCCAGAAGCTGCGAAAAAAGCCATTTTTGCCTGTCTGCAAATTGTGGCAAAACTCACGATTTTGAGTCGTGTTTTTCTCCCAGAAACTGCCAAAAAATTGAGCCAAATGCTCAATATTTGCGAAGAAGAAATCGCTTGGGAAAACCTAAGCCCTGCGGCTTTGATTCTCAAACCTGAGCATCAAATTGGCGAAGCTCAACCGCTTTTTACCAATATTGACCCAAGTTTGATAGACCTTCAAATTCAACAGTTAGCAGTTAGCAGTGAGCAGTCAGCAGTTAGCAGTGAACAGTCAGCAGTTAGCAGTGAGCAGTTAGCAGTGAGCAGTGAACAAGCAACTACTCATCTGCGGGAATCTGCTCTCATCAGCGAGAATCTGCGTGAACCCGAAGCCCAGAAAGATTTTACGACTTTTGAGGATTTCCAGAAAATGGATATTCGTATAGGACGCATTTTGGAGGCAAGTAGAGTCCCAAAATCGGATAAATTGCTGCAGTTTATCGTGGAAACAGGCATAGACAAACGAACGATTGTGTCGGGTGTTGCAGAGCATTTTGCGCCTTCAGAACTGATTGGAAAACAAGTGCTTGTGTTGCTCAACTTGCCTCCTCGCAAGATAAAAGGCGTAGAATCACAAGGCATGATTTTGTATGCAAAAGATGCGGCAGGCAAACTGCATGTCGTCTGCCCAAATGTGGAGGGCGTGAATGAAGGGGCAGGGGTGAATTAACTAATACAAATTATGAAAGAATCAGAAAAATGGAATAAGCCTACAAAAATAGGGGTTGCTTTATTCACAGATTTAACCCTCTTTTATGATGCGATTAACATAGGGCTAAAAAAAGGGTATCTAACAGCTCATTTATTTAAAGAATTGATTGAAGAAGACGAAACAATTTTTTATAGAGTTAAAGGCTTAAAATATATTAAGGATTATAAAAAAACAGCTTTTGAACACCTCATTCAAGAACTTTATTTATTCAATTTTGTGCAAAAAAAGGGGCAGAGATATGTGGTAACAGAAGAAGGAAAAACACTCATGAAACTTTATCTGCAAAATAGTAATGAATATTATTTGTTATTGTTGAGAAAAATGCAAGAAGTTTATACAATACCTGGGTGGCTTATTGATAGATTATGGGAATTAAATCCAAAAGGGCAGGGGCAAATCGTAATTCCTGCGCCGATAAAGTCATGGAAGCCATGCTCTTTGCGTTGGGAAGATAAGGAATGGAATGATAATTTGGGGAATATTTGCGAAAAAACAATAGAGAAAATCCATGAAAATTTAGCGGGTTCATTTCCTATTGATAAAAAAGAATGGGTTATAGAAGTAAAAAAAGTGTATGAGCATCAAGGAGAACAACGAAATACTCAAAAAAATGCGAAATCAAATAAAAATAATTTGCAAATGTTTTCGCCTAGAAAGCGGCTAACATTGGCAATGAAAAAAGCGACAATTGATTTATTATTTAATAGCAAAGATAACCATTTTGGGAGTAGTAGAGAACCTCTCAATAGTCGCTCTTTTATGGTATGGTGTCCAAGGTTAGAAACATTAGGATTATTGTTTTACTCAGATTACTATAGTAGCATACCAGGTCGTTTATTGTTTCCAACTTGTGTATATAGAGAGGTATCAGAAAAAACTAATTTTGAAGCACTTTCAGATATTCAGCATCCTAATGAAAAATTCCTTCATTTGTTTAAACCTACATGGGAAAGTTTTAAAACGCTCTACTTAGAAAATTTGCATGAGGTTTATCAAAGAATTTATAACAGAGAAGGAATAATTTATGTATCTTTGCAAGACATTAGAGATGAAGTCTGCCGTTTACTCCGAATTAATTCTAATACTTTTGAAGATTTTTTGGAAAAATCCTATTATGCCTCCATTCATAGAGAAATTCATCTTGCCATTTCTTTGGAGACAGATATACGAGAAGACCAAAAAGGAGGCTCACAGATGCTTCGTAGAGGGATTTTTATTCGCAAAGTAATGTATTCACTTATCGCAATCACGATATTTCAAAACAAATAATATTTTATGAATAATCTATTTAGAAAAACAAATATTACAGATAAGCCCAATAAGTACGAAAAATTAGGCTTCACAGTAAATCCTTTTCCAATTAGTCCTGGCGTAAAACTCAATAGCCCCGATTATAGAGATAATGGGAGCATCTTTTATCAAGAATTAAGGGAAAGTGAGAAGCAAGAATTTAAAAATATTGTTATAAATAAGCCGCAAACGGTTTCTTTATTAATGGATTATGCAACTTTTCAAGGGAGGGGAATTGGCAAAACAGCCTTTTTGAATTTTATGAAAAAATCCATTAATAAGGATTTAGGAAATGATATATCCGACGGAGAAAATATCTTGTTTGCGATTTATATTACGCCAGACGGCGCAGAAAAAGCGCGTAAATGGTGGCAAATTATGCGCCTCATTTTTAATGCCATCAAAGAAGATGAGATGATTAACTACGTTTTTGCGCGCTTAAGATTTATGACAGGCTGCCTTTCTGAAGACATATTATCCAAAATCACAACCGAGAATCTCTCTGATACTTTGTTATCAGATAGTTGGTTAATGGAAAATAACTTAACTGAAACAGACATAAATAATATGAATAATAGCCTACGTAAAATATTGAAAGATAATGGAATAGACTTACAATTAACCCTTAATTTATCCTATAAAAACACCTTTGATGATTTTAGGGATAAGCTATTTTTGGTAGAAGATTCTGATACTTTTTGGCGGAAAAAAGGCACAGAGTTGGTGTTTGATACCTTAGCAAGGTTATTTCATATTTCAGGATTTTCAAATTGTGTTTTAATGTTTGATGAGTTAGAAAAAATCATTTATAACCAAAATACGGCTGAAAAAAGGGATTTTTGTGATAGTCTGAGGACCTTTTTTATAGATGGGAATAATTATAATGCGAATCAACGTTTTTTTAAAATCTTACTTACAATTCACCCCAATAGTCAACAACTATTGATTGAGCATTGGCAGGCAGCGGGCTTAGATAGGTTTTGCGATTTAGCAGGAGAAAAGGCTAAATATTCTACCGTATTTTTTCGCCCTATAGAAAAAAATGAGTTTATTACGCCACTTGCAGAAGCATATTTAGACAAGGCTCAAATAGACGCAGCCCCAAAAGGAATCGAACCTTTTACAGAAGACGCGCTTGTTTTTGCTTTCAATGAATCTAATAGAGTTTTAGGGAAATACCTTGAATTGCTCTACAAAGCAATAGAAGATGCTGTAGCGGAGGATAGAACAAAAATTACTCAAACAGACATTGAAAATATTAGTAAAGCAAAAGTGATTAATTCTCCAAATATTGAAAGTAAAGCACTTCCAGATACCGTTTTAAATTTAATGGACTGATGAACGAAGATAATTTAACACCATCCCAAATAGAAGAAGTTGCCACAGGTAAAATAAAAATGTCAGGTACAGCCTTTGTGCCTGACGTTCTTCTTGCTTTGGAGAAATACAAGATAAAAGGAGTTTTACCAACAGAATTATTTACCTATTTGAGAAATATAGAAAAATCAGATATTTATGTAAAAGGATTATATGATTATCAAATAGAAGCTGCCATAGAAGACGAGTATTTTGATGAAACCTATTTTAACACACAAATGAATCCCTATGAACTCATAAATCATATTTTACAACACCATGAATAAACGCTATGAATGTGTGTTAGATACCTCCTTTTTGGCTGAACTTCTCACGCAATATGACTTTGCTTACCCTTTAATGGAATTGAGTGAAAGGGGAATATTTACCCAAAAAGTAACCAAAATCTTAAATACTATCATCAAAAACCCAGATATAGGAGGGAGGATTGTCGCATCAAGTACAGCCTTTGTTGAATTATTAAATAAATTTTCTGTTATTTCCAATGGGCGTTTTGACAAAAATAAGGTAAAAAATTTTCTCAAACAACCTCCTGAGTGGTTTATTGTTGAGCCTTTAGATATTGATACTTGCAAAGAATATATCAATATTCCTAAAGAATCCATCGGAAATCAAAAAATGGAATTAATAGACACTTTTCATATTGCTACAGCTATGCAAAGAGGGGTCGGAACTTATTTAGCCACTACTGACCATAAAATATGGGAATTGAACTACAAATCTCTACATATAGAGTTAATAAAATAGCGTTTTTTTGCACAAATAGGGAATAAACGGTTACACATATCCCTTATTTTGCATAGATTTCATAAGAAACAAACTTTGGCAAAAGAATTGCGTAAGTAGGAATATATCTCAATTTTATATTACTACCTCATACCAATTAATCTTATGAATTTAACACATTTCGGCGTTTTGTTTGCATTTTGCTTGTCTATTTTGAATGGATATAGTGAAAATTTATATGAAAATAATTTACCAAATTGGGAAATAAATTCTCAATTTACGAAAGGAAGAGATACCCTTCTGCCCGAAATCGTGTTGGTAGAAGGCGGCTCTTTCAAAATGGGCAGCCGTTATGGAGAAATTGACGAGGAGCCTATCCACGAGATAGACTTAGCGACTTTTTACATGGGGCGTTACGAAGTTACCAATCAGCAATTTTGCGCCTTTTTGAACGCGCGACACCCCGGCAAAAAAGTGCTAAAATCTTGGGTAAATGCCACAGATGTGAACAATGACATTATTAAAGTAGGCAAAAATTATAGAGTGATGCCTGGTAGAGAAAAATATCCAGCAACCAGCGTTTCTTGGTTTGGGGCGAGTGCCTATTGCGATTGGTTGCGCGACAAAACGGGGGATAAATATCGCCTGCCTACTGAAGCGGAATGGGAATATACCGCAAAAGGCGGCAGAAAAACGCATAATTATGTCTATTCAGGCAGCGAAATTTTGATGGAAGTGGCTTGGTTTGCATGGAATTCAGAGGCTACTTTTCACGAAGTTGGCGGAAAACGCCCCAATGAATTGGGCATTTATGATATGTGCGGCAATGTACAGGAATGGTGTAATGATTGGTATTCAGACACGTATTATAGCGATACAGAACGGGTAAATCCCACAGGCCCAGAGCATGGTACAGAAGTCGTGGCGCGGGGCGGGCATTGGAGTTTGAGCATAGAATATGTACGAAATGATGATAGATATAAATATAAACCTACGAAAATGGATAATACAGTGGGGTTTAGGGTGGTGCGGGAATAGCAGCAGGGGGCGCACTTTTCAAAGGGGACGCACCTTTTAAAGGTGCGTCCCCTTACCATTTATCTCATCAAAACCACCTTTTTGGCTACTTTTTTGTCTTGATAATACATCATAAACACATAAGTACCATTGGGCAGGGTGGAGGTATTGATACTCTTTGTATTTCCTTGAATTGTTTTTACCTTTTGCCCTACATAATTATAGATTTCTACTGAAACAATCGTCTCCTTTGTCTCAATTTTAACCTCATCTTTCGCAGGATTTGGATATACCGTAAATAGGTTTTGCGGTTCAAGGGGCGCATTTACTCCTACGGTTGGGTCTCCTATTTTGAACAAATAAATCCCTCCAGCAGGCATCACAAAGTTGTAAGTTGGACTGTTAAATACACTCGTAAGATTTTGCGTATTTATGCTAAATAACAGAGAATCTATATTGCTTTGTGTGGGGTCTCCTTCGAGTTTATACAAGGTTACAGCCGATAAATCCGCATTGCTCGGCAACTCCAATTGAACAGGCGTGTTTGTCGTAATATTTCGATTGATGACAAAAACAGAGTAGGTTCCATTTTGTTTAAACACATAAGATGCTATATTTTCCAAGTCGCCCGAAGGAGCTTCTCCATACTGCCCAGCATCATATACCCCATTTGAATTGCCATCTATCAAAGGCAGATAAGTCGTAGGATTGTTGGCAATATTCGCCGTAATCATTTGCCCTGTTGCATATCTATTGCGCATCTGCATCGCCAAAAAATGGTTGTGCGGGCGATAGCCATTTGAATAAGAAGTATGCGAAGTCCAATTGAAACCCGGCGAAAATAAAAACAGATTTTGCAAGCCAAAACCCTTTTGAGATTGATACAAAAACGCATCAAGATTTGCCACAGCACTGCCCAAAGACTTGCCTATTCTCTCGGCACTTAGGTCAAAAGGATTGTTGGGATTGGGCAAAGCATAGCCCGGTCCCGCTTCATAAATGCCTAATTGATAAGGATTTCCGTTTGCTGCCATGCTGCTACTTGTAGCCACATGCAGGTCAATCAGATTTCTGGTAATCCATCTGGCATAAAAAGCGGTTTGTTGTATAGAATCCGCAAAAGTAGGCGAAGCAGGGATATTGAGTCCATCAAAGCCGCCCACATAATTGGCAAGCATCATTTGTTTGGCATCAGGAGCCGTTATTACTGCTTGTTGTCCATAGCCAAATGCGTCTGGTTGCACAAAAAAACCGCCTACCACAAGTTCCACTTTTGCAGGGTCGTAGTAGGGGCTTGTTTTGATAACATTGAAAAAATACTGCGCAAATTTGCCATACAAATTCCCATTAAAATCATAAGTCCAAGGCGCAAATAAGCCGTTCCACGTTTCATTGCCCAATTCTATATACACTTTCGGAAAGTTGAACGGAGCAGCATGTCCTTGTGCGGCTCTTTTTGCCCCCATAGTGGTAGAACTCGCACCATATATATACTCCATCAAGCCCAAAAAATCACCTTCTGCAAAAGAAGGGCTACAAATCAAATACGGCGCAATGGCATTGGTTTCGCAAATAGGCAAAATCGTAGGCAATTTCAACGAAGCCCCTGGCGTAGGTCCTAAATTTAAGGACCATAGTTTGGCACTTTGCAGCTCATCATCTGTCCAATCGCCAATATTTGTTCCCATTTCGCCATTTGTCTGTCCACTCCAAATCCGCAAAGAATAGGGTTTGTAATCTATCAAGGCTTGTGCCACATCTGGGCGCAATGCAAAAGGCGGCAAAGCAAGGTCATAGAGCAAAAAATTGTCTATATTTAACACGCCTACGCCATCAAAAGTAAGGGTCAAAAAATCGACAGGACTACCATCTATAATCGGATTTATGCCCGTTACGTCATACGTATATTGCTGCCAAGTATTCGTTACCGTAAAGGTTTTGCGCAAGTTGGTAGTCGTACTTTTGAGCGTAACTGTATCGCCTGCAATGCCCGTTTGTTTGAGCCAAACCGAAAAACGATAGGTTTTGCTTGGGTTAAAGGCAAATTCGCCACTTGTTGTGCTGTTAGAAAAATACTGTGCTATGCCAGATTCGAGATTTAGCGGGTCTGTATTCACGATTTTGCAGCTGGTACTTCCGCCATTTGCAGGCTTATCCGCAGCATCTAAACTCTTGGTTACTGCCGCATCATTCCCGCCCGAAAAGGTATTGACCACTTTTTGCCATGTGTCGTCGCCGTCCCTTATCCACGTAAGGCGAGGGTGGCAGTATTGATTGAGGTTTTGCGTAGCTTCTTGACTCAAAACATAAATATCCCCTGCCTGCACTGCTGCCCCACTCGCAAAAGTTACTCTATGATGATTTGGCGCAAGCGTATCTGCAAAAAAGTTGAGAATAGGGGAGGTACGTATCAAATCAATGCCTGTAGGCGTTTCGCGATAGACACGAATCGTGCCACCGTCAAACATGCCTGTGTAAAGGGTTTCGTAATAGTCGAAAGTTATCCCTGTGGCATGGTCGGCGTATGTGGTGCCGCCGCCGTCAAGTATGCCCTTCAAACAAACTATCTGCCTGCCAAAACCGGGGTCACCTGTTTGATTATTGAGTGCATTGAGATTGCGCGCAGCATTGGCTTCTGCCCAATTTAGCCCAAAAGGAATGGGATTTGGGTTGGTTATCGCACTATCTATCGTGATAGTACAAGTTTGCGCTTGGACAGCCCTGAAGGCTATCAGCATCAATAGATGCGTGAAGATGTTTTTTTTCATACGAAATGTGAATCCAAAGTGAGTGATGATGGGGTAAGAGGTAACTAACGCTGCCAGCGTCCCACCCTGTTTACTTACCCTTGCTGTAAACACTTAACTCATATAATTGTTATACTAAAGGCTCAGATTCATTTCTCAATTTTCATTTCCAATCTTATTTCCTAAAAACTACGAAAATCTTTCCAGAATAGATTATCTTTGCAGAATGGGAGCTTCCGTAGGAGCGAAATATTTATAAGAGGGGGTGGGATAATCATTTTCTATAAATATTCCATCCCTACGGGATTAAACACAAATATTTGATTTTCAATTATATATACGCTTTTCCGTATTTCTCCATTCTCATTTCTCATTTCCAATATGCGTCCCATTACACACATTCTTTGTCCGGTAGATTTCTCCGAGAAGTCCCACGAAACAGTCAAAAAAGCAGGCTTTTTAGCCCGTCTTTATCAAGCCGATTTGACTTTAGTCCACGTTATCAGCAGTTTATCCCAATATATGGGAACCACGTATGGCTTCGATTCTGCCACAAATCCAGAGTGGTTTTTGCCGATGACCGAGCAAGCAAAAGAAAAATCAAGGGAAATGTTGCGCGAAATAAAGCAAAAACACATTCCTTATGCCGTAAAATGCAAGTCAAGTGTGCGGTATGGGCGTGTGAGCGAAGAGATTTTGGCAGAAGCAAAGGAAACAAATACAGACATGATAGTGATGTCTATGGATAGCAGGGACGATTTGATTTCTCGCTCTTTTGGCAATGTCGTAACAGACGTGGTGAGTCATTCGCCTTGTCCTACGCTGGTTTTTCATCAGATTTTGGAAGAAAAAGGCTTCAACAAAATCTTGATTCCTGTAGATATTAGTTTTGGCGCAGACGAATTATGTGATTATTTGGTGGAATATTTTTCGGTACGCGACCCAGAAGTGGTAATTATGACCGTAGTAGAACAGATTGAAAATGAGGGGTATGTAGGCAGAATCAAAGCCTATTTGGAGGGTTTTGCGCATAAATTGCGTGCTGCAAATGTGGAAAATGTCTCCGTTCAAGTCATTGGCGGCAAAAACATAGCTTCTGCTATCAATGATTTTGCGGTAGCGGGCAATTTCCAATTGGTGATGATGAATACACATGCCAAAAGTGGGCTTGGCGGCTGGGTCATGGGTTCTGTTACGCACAGTGTTATTACCCGTTCAAGAGTGCCTATTTTTACCTACAGAGCCGCAAAAATCGCAGAAATGACAGAACAAAATTGAGGTTTTTTAGTTATGTATAAGCCGCTTCGAGGGTCTGCGACCACTCGAAGGGCTATAAAAATATGCAAAAACTACACAAACCATGTTCAAACGAAAACCTACCCAAGTAGAAAAAATAATTCTCATCGCTGTTGCAGGCTTTTCTGCCTTCATTATTGGCTTTGCTGTTTATATGCAGCGCACAAATAAAGACATTTATCTGCCCGAAAATTTTACGGGTTGGGCAGTGGTACGTTATAATATAGCAGCTGCAAAACCCTTGGAAAAGAAAAATGGGGCATATCAACTGTATTTGGATAAAAATGGATTGTTAGAAACATCAACTCCCTTAGAAGATGGCGCAGGCAGGGACACTTATTTTATCCAAAAAAAGGGAAAATACGAGGAACTCCCTCATACGCAAATAATAGGAGAGGAACGAAAAAGGCGGATACATCGCAGCGAATATCATTATGCGAATTTAGAACCTATTGCCAATGCTTTGCCTACAGGAAAAGATACTGTTTTTTATGAACAAACACGTGCAGCAAAAACGGCTGATGGAAAAGTGCATTATTTGCAAGGTGTGAAGTCCGTAGAGCTTTTTTATGTGAGCGAAAATTGGGAAAGTATGTTATATTCGCCCCAAACTTTTCCAGATAGCCTTGTCTATATTACGCCGCTAAAGCGCAAATTGAGTGCTGAAAGATAGGAAAACTTTACCCATTTAATCTCTTTTTATGAAAAAACAAGCACATTTTTACCTATTTTTATTCATCGGAATCGGTTGTATTCGCAGCTTATCTGCGCAAAATGTAACCATTCCTGATGCCAATTTCAAGAACGCTTTGATGGGCTTAGGCATAGACCTGAATCAAGATTCAGAGATTCAAAACACTGAGGCAGAGGCAGTTACAAGCCTCAATGTAGCAGGGAATAACATAAGTAATTTAGCGGGAATAGAAGCTTTTGTCAATTTGCTGCACTTAGATTGTTCCAATAACTTAATTACGGGGCTTAATTTCAGCACTTCTCCCAATTTGCAACATTTATTCTGTAATAACAATCAAATTTCGGGTTTGGGAGTCAATACAAATGCCAATTTACAAACCTTATCCTGCCATCACAATGTACTTATAGGGCTAAACCTAAGCCTTTGCACCAGCTTGCAAAGTCTCTCTTGCCACCACAATCAATTAGCAGCTTTAAACCTAAACCCTTGTAGCAATTTACACACTTTGTATTGCCAAAACAACCATTTATTGGCTTTGAACATTGCAAATAACCCTTCTTTGTTGACTATAGACTGCGAAACCAACCTTTTGACGAGCCTCAATGTCAGTTCTTGTCTAAGCTTAGATTCTTTGAATTGCCCCAAAAATGACCTTACAAACTTAGATATAAGCACTTGTACCCTCCTTCACTACTTAGATTGCAGCGAAAATAACCTCAATACTTTGTCTGCGAATGTTTGTACAAATATAGAATACCTCTCTTGTCGCGCAAATAACATTACGAATTTGTCGATAGATAATTGCTCAAAATTAGTAAACTTGGATTGCGGGCTTAATGAACTTAGCCATTTAGCCCCTAATAGTTTTCCTGATTTGGAACAATTAAATTGCGAATCCAACCAAATAGCCTATTTAGATGCGAATCATTGTACAAAAATGAATATTTTAGTTTGTTATGATAATCAAATAGCTGCTTTATTTATCAAAAATGGAAAAACACATCAGACTTATTTTCACCTCAATCCCCTCCAATATATCTGTGCGGATTCTATCGAATTAGCTGCAATTCAGCAATATGCCACGCAAAGTGGACTTGGCAATACGGTCATTGATGATTTGTGTAGCATTGTTAGCATTGCTACTTTACTTCCCGAAAAAAAACTGCATTTTTATCCCAATCCTGCACAAAACCGCTTGACTATAGAATGTTCAAAACCTGCGGAAATTGCGATTGTAACTATTTTGGGCGAAACATTGCTGCATACATACATTGAAGAAAAAGGGGATATAAACATTTCTGCCCTTCCCAAAGGCATGTATTTGCTACAAGAAAAAGGGACGGGAAAAGGCAAATTGTGGATAAAGGAATAAAGGATTTATACAGTAAGGGGTTCTTAGGAACACGAAAAGAATAAAATCATCATTTACCACTAAGGCACGAAGGAAACTAAGAAAGAAAAAGTGTGGCTTAGTTGTCTTCTTTTACCAGATT
>JAYUZN010000263.1:0-1564 GCA_043751755.1 Bacteroidota bacterium
AGCAAAACTCAAATTAGGCAGTATTTTGGCAGTAAGCCCCAAAGAATAATTCAAACTTTTTTCGGGCGAAAGGGAAGGAATCCCCAGAATTTTGGCAGCCCTACTTGTATTCGGAAAATAGCCTACTTCGGTAAGCCCGCCATTCACAAATTGCGTAGCCGTAGAGGAGAAAAATCGCTGTTGCAAAGAAGGCGCGCGAAACCCCGTATTGATAGCCGCACGAAGCGTTACTTTATTAGAAATGGTGTAACGAGAATCTATTTTCCATGCCAAAGACGAAAAAGGATTGCCATTATTCGCTTTTTTTACCACATCACTAAACAATTCCCCCCTGACAGCTGTCCCTACCATCCAACTTTTGCTAATGTCAAATTCAGCATCTGCATAAGTCGCAAAAGAAGTCCGAGACTGATTCGTAGCATTTTCGGGGCGAAATCCCGGAAATACCTGCGCTCCCCCTGCTTTTCCCAATATGTCCACCGTAGCCGAATCATTGACATACACCACGCCGCCACTTGTAGTATCCAAATTATACACAGTTTGAAGCCCGTAATTTCTCCAAGAAGCCTCTTCTCCCGCATATACTTGAAAGTTTTCTACCCTATATTGCCCGCCAAAGGCGAAATTGATGCCTTGTAAGGCTTTTGCAAACAGGCGTGAAAAGTCCAAATTGGTTATATTTTGGGAATAAATATGCCCTCCGCAGTCGAAGGACGTAGGCGAAACCTCTCCCATAGAGGCATTGTTGGAGTTCTGTACGCCGTAGCCAAATTTGTTTCTGCCAAAGCTATTGCTAAAATCTATGTTCCAGTCACGAATTTGCCCCCTAAGTCCGCCCGTAAAAGACACATCTCCATTCGTTGTATGAATTTCGGGCAAAAAGCCTTTTGGATAAATGCTTTCCACGATACGGTCGCTTTGAATCGGGCGGCGAAAGAAACCTGTCGAAACGCCATCTTTGCGATTCATGCCGCCAAACCCATAGACCTCCAAGCCACCGCCCAAAGGCATCGCCATATTGACCATAAAGCCTGTGTTTCGCATGGCAGCATTGCCTACTCGCATGTTAAAACGGCTTCTATCAAAGCCATTCGCCGCAATCGTAGAATCATCTTTTACTTTGTCTCCATTATAAATAGCCCCTTGATAGGAAGTCATACGATTGGTATAGCCCCGATTGCTAAAATTTGCACCAATATTGAAATAGCCCGATTCTCCCAGTCTAAAGCCCTGATTTGCACCTACTTCTATGGTTGCGCCATCTCCTTGTTGGGTAACGCCTGTATTGCTTGCGACCGAAAATTCGCCCGTATTTTGTTTCAATACAATGTTGATAACCCCCGCAATCGCATCAGAGCCATATTGCGCTGCCGCTCCGTCCCGCAAAATCTCAACCCTTTCTATCGAAGAAATGGGAATCGCCGCCAAATCCACATTAGACGTGCCGCGCCCTACAGTCGTATTGATATGTACCAAAGAATTGGTATGACGGCGTTTGCCATTTACCAATACCAGCACTTGGTCGGGCGAAAGTCCCCGTAGCTGAATCGGCTCTACATGGTCA
>JAYUZN010000264.1:0-2457 GCA_043751755.1 Bacteroidota bacterium
TGCCTACTCGCCTTCTGCCATAAACGGTCAGAAATTCCGATTTTTTGCTTTGTAGGAGAACATTTAACTGTTGTATCTCCTTTTTTCTGCCAATTATAGAAGTTTGGTCGTTCATTATCAGCCAATTTTGGGGTAAAAATACTACTTTTGGCTGATAAAACAATACTTTGCAGCCAGAAATGGGTAAAAAAGGTGAGTTTTGGCTGATAAGGGGCATTTTGCTTTAAACATGTCATTTCTTCAAGAAATGACATGTTTAAAGCAAAATTTGCACCGTTCAAAGTATAATACCGTAAGAATAGCTGTTTGATTTACAAAATCAGATACTTACAGTATCAGTTTATTTGTTGTCAAAAAATTAATTTAATGTGGGATAATCCGTATAGCCTTTTGCATCAGGTGTATAAAAAGTGCTATTCTTAGCCTGTTGAAGTGCCTCATTTTTGGCAAAACGGGTGGGCAAATCGGGGTTTGCAATCATCAAATTGCCATATACGACTAAATCCGCTTTTCCTGTTGCTAACAAAGCCTCACCTGTTTCCTTGTCAAAGCCACAACCAAACATCAAAGTACCTGTATATAAGCTGCGAAAAGTCTCTACTACGTCAAATTCTGCATACCCTGGAATGCGCATAACATGCAAATAGGCCAAATCTGTGGGAATATTTTTTGCCAAATAGCTAAACATCTCTGCTGTATCGGACACCAAAATGTCGTTAAAATTCATGCCAGGGCTTAGTTTTATCCCAACTCGCTCACTGCCTACTACTGCTGTCATGGCGGCTAATGTTTCTAACACAAAACGAGCGCGATTTTCTATGCTGCCCCCATAATTGTCTGTGCGTAAATTGGCATTTGTAGAAAGAAATTGATTGGGCAAATAGCCACTTGCAGCGTGGAGTTCTACCCCATCAAAACCTGCTTCGATAGCATTTTTGGCGGCTTGAGCATATTCTGCTATCGTTTCGGCAATTTGTGCCAAAGTCATCTCTTCTGGTGCGCTGTTGTCTTGCATAGCTTGTGAGTCTGTCCACATTTTGCCTTGCGCTGCTACCGCAGAAGGCGCAAGCACTACTGCACCTTCGGGCATATTTGCGATATGCGAAACCCGCCCTGTGTGCATCAATTGCATGAAAATCTTGCCCCCTTTTGCATGTACTGCTGCCGTTACTTGTTTCCACGACTCAACTTGTGCTTGCGAATAGATGCCAGGAATGCGGGCATAGCCTAAGCCATTTGCGGAAGGTGCAACGCCTTCTGTAATAATCAAACCCACGCTCGCGCGCTGCGCATAATATTCTGCCATGAGCGAATTGGCTACGTTGCCAATTGCCCTACAACGTGTCATAGGAGCCATTGCAATACGGTTTTGCAAAGAGTATGCCCCCAATTTTACCTGCGTTAATAACGTTAAATTTTCCATATTTAGTATTAATGTTTAAACATTGACTTCTAAACACATAATACCTTAAAAAAGTTTTCCTAAAAATGGAAAAGAATTATGGAAGCCCTTAAAGGTTGTTGAAATGCTTTAAGGGCAGAAATATTCTCACGCACAAAAAGGCAAGTCCGTCAAAAGACCTGCCTTTTTATTGTTTTTTGGGAGAAATGGCACTCATTACGCCACATACCTTTCCTTCATGCTCGATTCTTCGGGCAGGCGCACGCTGTAAATGATTTTGCGAAGCGTGTCATATTGCAAGTACGGATATTCTTGCAAAACCAAATCAATCGCATCGGTTGCGGGTATGCCACTGTCTCTCAAACGCAGATATTTGCGCTTGATTTCCATGTCTCTAATCGTTTTTTTGTTAAGCAAGTTCAAGCTCAACAAGGTCGAGTATAAATCACTCGGAATGATGTTCAATACTGGATTGTTCATACTACTACATCTGTTAAATGGACTGGGCGAAAATTGTTACGTAAAAAGTGTATCCATGAAACGTTTGTTAATGATTTGGAAAAAAAAACAGAGGTAAAATTATCCCATGTAGTATGAATGAAAGTGAAGATGGCTAAGTGAATGGAGCAAGTGTTTTGTTTCGCCCATTTTGATATTACAAAGGTAGCGAATTATTTTTATAAAAGTCAAGAAAAAAATGAAAAGTGCATTTTTTTTTGCACTTTTTTCAGATTTTCCCTTAAACCTTCTGAATATGGGTACTTGTGCGGCTTGAAACGATTAGCTAATCTGCGGAAAGCAGTTCTGCGCCGCCCCATTCTACCGCAGTAAACCCCTTTCTCACAGGCTTTTGAGGCAAAATCTGTGTTTCTATCTCCTTTTTCGCGCTCAAGGCTTGCCACACCATCATTACGCGAATCTGCGTTTCGGGCTTGGGAGAAATCTGCAAGCTAACTACTTTTTCATAGGCTTCTTGTGCAAAATGAATCAAAGTATAAGCATTTCCTTCCATTTGAGGCAGCCAAAAAATGATAAATTCATTTGCCTCTTTTTCA
>JAYUZN010000265.1:0-5321 GCA_043751755.1 Bacteroidota bacterium
ACGAAAAACAAGAGGGGGAGTGGGCATGTTTTTTTTCTATAAATATCGCGTCCCTACGGGACTATAAAACCGTCAAGTTATTTTATTTTCATTCCTAAGGAACGAGTAAAAAATAAGTTGTTAAGTTTCCACGCCCCCGTTTGTGTCCTCACAAACGGGGGACAAATAGGCGTAACATACGCATTTGGCAGAAAAGCCCCGTTTGTGGGGACACAAACGGGGGCAAAAAGGGAGACCTTTTCGTACAAGTTAATTTTCACTCGTTCCTAAGCACACACAAACATGAAAAAAAATGTAATTTTGTAAAATGACTTTCAAACAAGCTGATATTATGGCAAAAGAAAAATACAATAGAGAAGCAGAGCTTATTAAGGCTTTTGGACTGAAACGGGTCGTAGGCGAACAAACGCCTGAAATGCAGGCATGGTTAGCGGTTGAGATGCCAGTTTTTGATGTGTATGAACAGGCTTTGTGGGAAACGATTTGTAAGAGTTTGCAAAATCAAATGGCGGGCTGGGCGGCACCTGATATAAAAATGAAATTTATTGCGCCTTTATTGCGCTTAGCTAAGATGCAAGATACCGCTACGGTTCTCACTTTTTTTGATAGAAAGATGACAGGAAAAGTGGAGGGAATTAGGCTCAACTGTCCTACGGATTTTATGGTAGCTACGGGGATTTTGAACTTGGTAAAAAAGCCGTTTTTTCATTATCAGCAATATAAGCCGCTTCTAAAACCCTATCGAGACCCAATGGCGCAGTTGCTTACGGCTATGTTGATTACGCAAGCAACAACGGCTACTGCTAAGCCGATTTATGGCTGCGAAATCGTAGATAAAGAATGGAACTTTGTCGTTTTGTCGGGAAAAACCTATTGCATTTCCAAAGGCTATTATTGCCTGAAGAAAGAAGATTTGTTGCAAATTATTGCCATTTTGCGCAAGTTTCGGCATATATTGGAGACGGAATTGTTAGATTGAGAGAACTTCATCTTGGCACAGTAGTTTTTTGGACAAGCTGTTGTATATCCCTCTCAAAACTGTTACCTTTGCCCCCTAACATCACTTTCAACACAAACCAACATCATGGAATATAGAAGACTTGGAAAGTCTGGACTTTGGGTAAGTGCCTTATCCTTAGGCTCTTGGATAACATTTGGCAAACAAATACAGGACGGAACCGCCGAAGAACTCATGCGAGTTGCCTACGAAAATGGCATCAATTTCTTTGACAATGCCGAAATTTATTCAAAAGGGCAATCGGAAATTGTGATGGGAAATATCTTCAAAAAAATGAATTGGGACAGAAGCACCTACCTTGTTTCGAGCAAAGTTTTTTGGGGCGGCGACAAACCCAATCAAAAAGGACTCAATCGCAAACACGTCATAGAAGGCTGCCACAATGCTCTCAGACGCTTGCAGGTGGAGTATTTAGACCTCTATTTTTGCCACCGCTATGACCACAATACGCCGATTGAGGAGACGGTTCGTGCAATGGAAACCCTCATTCAACAAGGAAAAATCCTCTATTGGGGGACTTCGGAATGGAGTGGGGCAGAAATTATGGAGGCTTATGGGGTGGCTAAAAGCCTGAATATGACCCCGCCTACTATGGAGCAGCCGCAATATAATATGTTCACGCGGCAGGCTTTTGAAATTGACTATATTAAGCCTTACGAGGCGGGTATGGGAACTACGATTTGGTCGCCGTTGGCTTCGGGTTTGCTCACAGGCAAGTACAATGACGGCAATATTCCTGCGGATAGCCGTTTGGCAATGGAGGGTTTTGAGTGGCTCAAAGATGCTACTTTGCGGGAGGCACATATCGCAAAAGCACGCGAATTGACAAAGCTCGCAGAGGAAATGAGCATTCCGATGGCGCAATTAGCCTTGGCTTGGTGCCTCAAAAATCCGCAAGTAAGTACGGTTATTCTGGGAGCGTCGAAAGTTTCGCAGTTGCACGAAAACCTCAAAGCCTTAGAAGTTGTCAAACTTTTGACCGATGAAGTGGTGCAAAAAATAGAAGGTATTTTGGCAAATAAGCCGAGTCGAGTTTGGTATTAATTTCACGCATTTCACGCAGATTTTCACGCAGATTTTCACGCATTTCACGCAGATTTTCGCAGATTTTTTTTTCATCTGCGTGAAATCTGCGTCCCCATCTGCGAAAATCTGCGTGAAACCCTCAAAAATTTTCCATGAAAACAACATACTTTTCCCTCCTTTTCGCAGCCCTTTTCTTAGCAAGTTGCAGCGAAAAAACGAAGAAAGAAAAATTAGTCATTTATTCCCCACATGGCAAAGAATTGTTGGGGGAATTTGAGAAATTGTACGAAAAAACGCATCCTAACATAGATATTCAATGGTTGGATATGGGTTCGCAAGAAGTCTTTGACAGGGTGCGTACCGAGTCGCAAAATGCGCAAGCCGATATTTGGTGGGGCGCACCTGCTACGATATTTATGCGGGCAGAAAAACTGGGGCTTTTAGAAGCCTATAAACCTACTTTTGCAGATAACATTCCGCTTCCTGCCAAAAGCAAGGACGGTTTTTGGTATGGAACTTTTGCCACCCCACAAGTCATTGCCTTCAACAGCCACAAATTAAGCCCAGAAACTGCCCCAAAAGACTGGGCAGAAATCGTAAGTCCTGCGTGGAAAGGCAAGGTGGTTCTGCGAAATCCTATGGCTTCTGGGACTTTGCGTTCTATCTTTGCCGCTATGCTTGCGAGGTCAGTTGCAGAGACGGGCAACGAGGAAAAAGGCTGGGAATGGCTGCGTCAATTGGCTGCGAATACCTCTATTTATGCTGCCGCCCCTACACAAATGTATGCGAAGCTGGGCGGTGAAAATGAGGCAGTTACCTTGTGGAACATGCCTGATATTGTGTTGCAAACTACAAAAAACAAATACCCTTTTGGCTATCTTTTTCCCCAAAAAGGCACGATTGTTTTAACAGATGCTATGGCGATTGTGAAAGGTACAAAGCATTTAGCCTTAGCAAAAGATTTTTATGAGTTTGTAAATACCCCTGAAAACCTATTGTTACAAGCCGAAAAATATTATAGAATCCCTGCTCGTACAGATATTCCTGCCGAAAAATTACCTCTTTGGCTGAAAGAAGCAAAATATACAACGTTGGAAGTAGATTGGGAAATGGTGGCAGAAAAAGAGGCTGAATGGATGAAAAAGTGGGATACGGAGGTAAAAAAGGGGAAATAACAATTTCCTTATCATTGAAAATTAAATAAGTTGATAATTTGGGTTTATGCAAGAAGCCCATACAATTCCCGCTATGTTTAATAGCGTGGCGCACTTTTCAAAAGTGCGCACACTATTATGCTTAAAAAAGCTGCCAAAAGCAGTGTTTAATGCCATTTTACGTGGTGGCATAGATAAGTGCGGAATAATTTTCGTTTTTTTACAAAATAAATTGCTACTTTCTCAATTCTTTTATGTAAGTTTGTATTTAAACTACTCATTTTCTATCCGTAATTATCTTTATTGTCTGTAAAATCTGTCTGAAAATTAAGGTTTATTTCATGAAATCAATTCAAACGGTTGTATTTATCCTTGCTTTTAATGCCAAATGTGTGTATTCACAATGGGAATCTTCTGAAATTTTGCTGCAAAAAGCGCGTACAGAAGTTGCCATTTTATGCTCAAATAGCTTTGCTGGGCGAGGATATATACAAGATGGGCATCACAAAGCGGCAGACTATATTGCGCGTCGCTATCAAGAATTGGGCTTGCGTACTACGGGAGATTTTCCTGATGCGAATGGCATTTCACGCCCTTATCAACAGCCTTTTCCGCTCAAAATCAATGTAGTACAAGCCACAAAGTTGTATATTGATGGACGTTTTTTGGTGCCTGGCGTAGATTATATTACGCACCCTACTACAGGGAGCGGAGAGGGCTATGCTCTCGTCAAAGATGCCGGTTATATGCTCGATTCTGTGCCTATGGTGGGGGCAGGACAAGCAGTAGTTATTACGGACGGGTTGCCGCCTGCGATTGCGCAAGATGCGGGCATGAAGGAAAAATACAAAGACCAATCAAATATCAATGGGCGAGTCGCCAAAATTCAAACGCAAAACCCTACGGCTATCTTGGTGCGAAAGAAAAAATTGACCGCAAGTTTTGACGAAGAGGCAATTAGTACGCCTTATTTTGAGGTCATAGAGGACAAACTTCCCACAGGACTCAAACAAGTGAGGTGGCAGGTTACGGCAGGAGTCAAGGAATTTGAGTCGCAGAATGTGATTGGCTATTTGCAGGGCAGCATCAAAGATACTTTTGTCATCGTTTCTGCGCATTACGACCATTTGGGCAAGCTGAATAATGCCATTTTTACGGGTGCAAATGACAATGCTTCGGGAGTTGCTATGTTATTGTCTATGGCAGAATATTTTATTCAACATCAGCCCAAATATTCTATGCTTTTTGTGGCATTTGGGGGGGAAGAAACAGGCTTGAATGGTTCTCGATTTTATGTCATGGCGCAGCCGATTGCACCTTTGGCACAGACCAAATTTATCCTCAATTTGGATTTGATGGGGGCTGGAAATGAGGGAATTATGGCAGTAGGCGGAAATGATTTTCCCAAACTTTTTCAACAACTTAGCAAAATCAATGAGGAAATAAAAGCCGTTCCTATTGTCAAATCTCGCCCAAATGCGCCGAATAGCGACCATTATTTTTTCTTGGCAAATGGTGTAAAAGGCTTTTTTGTCTATACAATGGGTGGACCTTCCTACTATCATGATGTATATGACACGCCTGCACATTTGGAGCTTTCTAAGTTTGTGGAGGTCAGGAATTTGTTGCTTCGTTTTTTGGAACAAATATAAGCTTTATTGCACGCAGATTCCCGCAGATGAAAGCAGATTTCGCAGATTTAGGAACACGAAAAACATAAAATCATAATTTACCACTAAGCCACGAAGGAAACTAAGAAAGAAAAAGGGTGGCTTAGATGCCTTCTTTTACGCTATTGCTTGGTGATTCTTAGTGCCTTAGTGGTGAGAAAAATATCAAGTTATTTAATTTTCATTCCTTATTTTGTTTTATCTGCGAAATCCGCTTTCATCTGCGCCTATTTGCGTGAAAATAACCATGACTTTACACTATCTTACCCAAGACCTTCCGCATATAACACACTCCGAAATGGCTCGAAAAGCCCTTGAAGGAGGCATAAATTGGGTGCAAATTCGCATCAAAAACCATTCCTTTGCGGCGTGGAAACAGATAGCTTTTGAGACCAAACAAGTGTGTGATTCTTTTGGGGCAACTTGCATCATAAACGACAATGCTTTGATTGC
>JAYUZN010000266.1:0-2132 GCA_043751755.1 Bacteroidota bacterium
AAACGCAATAAATGGGGGGGGATTATGGGGGGCTATAAATATTTCGTGCCTACGGCACTAAGAAATCCCCAAAATGAAATTGTTATGTTATTTATTTTCTATTCCTTATCAATATTTTATCCTAAAATATCTTTGCAAAAGGTCTCTATTTTTGCCCCTGTTTGTGTCCCCACAAACGGGGCTTTTCTGCTATTATAGTCTGGCAAAAAAGAAGCAATAAGGAAAGTTTTCGAACCATAAGCAGACTCATTTTTTCCAAAACAAAAAAGACAAACCTTTGTTTTACCCTAAACTCAATCTATTGTATGATGACAGACGCAGATATAGACCGCATTATTCAGATGGCATGGGAGGATAGAACGCCTTTTGATGCTATTTTAGCGCAGTTTGGCTTGCCCGAAAAGGCGGTAATTGTGCTTATGCGCACAGAAATGAAGCCTAAAAGTTTTATTATGTGGCGCAAAAGAGTAACAAATCGTGCAACAAAACATCGTGCCTTACGCGATAATGAGGCTGTAAATCGTTTCAAATGTAGTCGTCAAAAAGCCATTTCTCACAACAAAATAAGCAAAAGATAAATGTTTCCTACGGATTATGACAGTATTATTGCGCGCATTGCGCAGATTGAGCCTTCAGAATATGCAAAAAGTCGCAATTTTATTAACGGCAAAGTGAGTTATTTATCGCCTTATATTTCGAGAGGCGTTATTTCTACCCGACAAGTGTGGCAAACCCTTCAAAGCAAAGGCATGAGCATAGAAGTCGCAGAGAAATTTGTTCAAGAATTGGCTTGGAGAGATTATTTTCAGCGTGTGTGGCAGCATTTGGGCGACAATATTTATCAAGACATCAAGCAAAGACAAGAAAAAGTGAAGCATTATGCCCTGCCAAGTGCTGTATTGCAGGCAAAAACAGGCATTGAGGCGATAGATATTTCGATTCAAAAATTGTATGAAACGGGTTATATGCACAATCATTGTCGCATGTACACCGCTTTCTTGGCTTGCAATGTGGCACAATCTCATTGGTTGCAGCCTGCAAAATGGTTGTATTATCATTTGTTAGATGCAGATTGGGCAAGCAATGCGTGTAGTTGGCAATGGGTAGCGGGGACATTTAGCAGCAAAAAATATGTAGCAAATCAAGAAAATATTAACAAATATACCCATTCTGCGCAAAATAACTCGTATTTGTCTGTGGATTATGCACAAATAGACAATCTGCCCATTCCACCTGCCTTGCAAAAGGTAAGTGCCTTTGATTTAACAACAGAACTTCCTAAGAATGAATCGATTGTTATAGACAATACGCTACCCACTTTTTTGTATAATTTTTACCAATTAGACCCCCTTTGGCACAAAGGAGAAGCTGGGAATCGCATTTTATTATTAGAACCTTCTCATTTTGAAGCCTATCCTATTTCGCCTAAATCGCTGCAATTTATGTTAAATTTGGCAAAAAATATTCAAAATATTCAGGTTTATGTAGGCGAATTTGCGACATTGAAAACGGAATTTGACTTACAAACGATTCATTTTAAGGAACATCCGCTTACAAGACATTATACTGGGCTGCAAAGTGAAAGAGATTGGCTATTTCCCGCAGTTAGTGGCTATTTTCCTTCTTTTTTTGCTTATTGGAAAAAATGCCAACAATATTTATCATAAATGAAACATCTCAAAAAAGCGGATTTTCCGTCCAAAATTTGTGTAGTTTGTCAAAAGCCTTTTGTTTGGCGCAAAAAATGGGAGAAAGTATGGAATGAGGTGAAATTTTGTAGCGAAAAATGCCGGAGCAACAAACAATGATACAGCAAAAAAATCTCCTTTCAGCGATTTCGCCAAAAGGAGATACTTTTATCTTATAAAACGGTTTTGTCTTATTTTACCTCAAACCCTTTGCTACCTCTTTTGCGACTGCAAGCAATTGAGCCGCAAAAGAGTGTATGAAAATCTCTATCATAGAGAAACTTCTATGTGGAGATTTGGATTTATGGGGTATTTATTTTTCGTTATTGGGGCTGCACAATCCCAATCTTTCCCAAAGTTGCCCAATTATTATTGCATTTCTTTTGAAAGAAAAATTCTACAAATAGCTGATAATTCACAAGGCATCTTGTTTTGTGATAGTAA
>JAYUZN010000267.1:0-20060 GCA_043751755.1 Bacteroidota bacterium
TACAAAAGAACTTAACTTATATTAGGAACGAACTTAAAATATATTGATGGTTTTGGTTTATATAAGAAACCCGTACAATACCCGTATTGTACGGGTTTCTTGCATAAACTCTTTGTCTTAATCATCATGTTATTTATTTTTAAATCTTTACAAAGATAAAATATTTTTTTTTGTAGGATAGATGTTTATTTTTTCCCTATCTTTGTTTTTATATATCACATTTAATATTTTATATGTATGAAAACTATATTTTTATCAACATTTGTTTCATTATCTAATAGCTATAAGAAACTTGCTTTTTTCTTTGGCTTACTTATAATAAGTATAACATCAACTGCTCAAATATATGAATGGGCAAAAGCAATCGGAGTAGCATTACAAACTCCTTCTCAAACGCTTATTGCAGTAGATGATAGTGGAAATGTCTATTTAGCAAATCGTTTTGGGGGTACTGTAGATTTTGACCCAAGTACAGCTATATATAACTTAACTTCTAAAGGAAATTATGATATTTGTATAAGTAAATTAAATAGTGCTGGAAATTTAATATGGGCAAAACAAATAGGAGACACTTATGTAGAATCTTCAACCTCAATGAAATTAGATAATAATGGAAACATTTATATTACAGGCTATTTTCAAGGAACTGTAGATTTTGACCCAAGTATAGGAATAACAAATTTAACTTCAATAGGAATAAGAGATATTTTTATCCTTAAATTGAATCGTTTTGGAAAGTTTGTTTTGGCAAAAAATATAGGAGGAATAAAGGAGAATTTTTCTGGAGACATAATGGTAGATGATAAGGAAAATATATATATAACAGGTTCTTTTGAAGATAGTATTGATTTAGACCCAAGTATAGTTGTTTATAATTTAATAGATACTGTTGAACATGAAGTAGGCTATTTTACAGCAAAATATGATATTATGGGTAACTTTTTGTGGGGAAAGAAAATGGGACATTTAAGCCCATCATATTCTCATACTTATCGTATTGCAGTAGATAAAAAAGGAAATGTATATATAGTAGGTCAATTTAACAATACAACAGATTTCGACCCAAGTACTAATATACATAACTTAAATTGCTTAGGAAAAAATGATATTTTTATGGTAAAATTAGACTCAAGCGGCTACTTTTTATGGGCTAAAAGCATGGGAGGAACAAGTTTTGATGAATTGAACTCAATGACAATAGATGCTGAAGCAAATATTTATATAACAGGTAGCTATATTGATACTGCAGACTTTGACCCCAATACAGGATACTATCCCCTTATTTCAAAGGGACTTGCAGATATTTTTGTTGCTAAATTAACTACTGACGGAAATTTTATATGGGCAAAAAGTATGAGTGGAATAGGTGCTGAAAAAGGAAGTTCTATTGCCGTAGATGATATTGAAAATGTTTATATATTAGGCGGATTTAATGAGGTAGTAGATTTTGACCCAAACGAAGGTATTTATGAACTCACTGCATTGAGATTTAACGACACTTTCATTGCTAAATTAAATCGTGATGGAAATTTTGTATGGGCGAAAATGATAACAGGTTCTGATAATCATAGCAATTTTTGGTCGATTAATTATAGCAATGATATTGTAACAGATAAGCAAAGAAACATTTATATAACAGGAACATTTGGAGATACCCTTTATTTTAATTTACCTTACAATGATTTATTGGTTAGTACGCTATACTATATTGATGTTTTTATAGCTAAATACAGTCAGTGTAATAAATATAAGATTCAAAATGATACAATTTGTGATACCTATATTTGGAATGGAAATATTTATTCTATAAGCGGTACGTATAATCATAATATATTAACAGCTCAAGGTTGTGATAGTACTACTCGTTTATATTTAACGATTAAACCTATAGATACAAGTATTTTTCAAATAGATTATACTTTAATGGCAAATGAAATAACGAATGGGACTCAATACAAATGGGTAGATTGTAATGATAATTACCATTTTTTAAGTGGTGAAACAAACTCCTATTTTACGCCTACAAGAAACGGAAATTACGCTGTAGTTATTACTAAAAATACTTGTTTAGATACTTCATATTGTCATACAATTACAAATATAAAAACGATAAAAGATGATTTTATTACAAATTTTTATCCTATTCCAACGCAAGGAGACCTAATTATTAACTTAGATACAAAATACCCTCTTATTGAGGTTTTTATTTACAATGCAATAGGACAAAAAATAAAGGAAGAAAAGCATATTGATATGGATAATTTACGAATTAATGTGGTAGGTTCACAAGGAATATACTTTATACATATAAAAACAGATAAAAAAGAAACTACACTTAAGGTCGTAAAACGATAGCTTCGTTTGATAATTCTTTGAATAGTTGTAAATATATAAAAAATACGTTAAATAAAAAAAAATATGCGGAAGCAAAACAATATCTACGCTTGATAAGCCTTTGAGTAGTTGCAAGCTCTCAAAAGGTTCATTAAACAAAAAACTTTTATACGGAAGCAACAAAAACCTATGCGGAAGACCCTTTAAGAAAATAAAAGTGGTTTTCCACACTCCTAATAAAGCCTATTTCAAGCCTTATTACCTCTTCCCAAAAAATATTTTACTTTTTTCTTGCATATTAAAAACCTTCTCCTTACATTTGTAGCCTTATTCTTAAACACACATTTTAAACACTATTATTCATTCAAATATGGAGATAATTCGTTTATACAAACTCTCAGATGCAGAAATGTTTTCGTATGCCGATAAGATTATCGACAATCTTCAAATAGACATTTCGCTGTTTTCTGCTTTTGACAGCACAATTAATGCAGGCTTCATCACTACTTCACAAAACTTATTGAATACTGCCAGAAATATTCCGTCAGACAATGTGGTGGTAGACCAACAAGTAGCAAGCACCGAACAAGTAAGGACTTTAATGCAAGAATGTAGAGACCAATATGACGATATGAAGTTTTTTATCAAAAAAGCATTTAAGACAAGTTTGGGAAAACAAAATGAATTTGGCTTAAATGATTACGATAAAGCTGCTCTTAATCCTACTGAAATGATACGCTTTTTGGGGGATATGTATAGTGTAGCAGATAGATACAGGGCAGATTTACTCAATGTGGGTTGTTCAAATGCCATTGTGGATAAAAATTTTTTGTTAGAAAAAGATTTGAATATCCTCGTCCGAGAACAAAGTCAAATAATGGATAGCCGTAGCACTGCTGCCGAAAACAGAATTATTGCCAACAATGTAGTTTGGGAAGTCATTGTATTGATTAGTGAAGCCGCTAAAAGAGTATTTCGCCGCAGCCCTGCTAATATCAATCGTTATTTACGTCCACAACCGCGCAGATTGGGTTCAGGCGGAAATACGGATATTACGATTTCAGCCGATAGCACGCAAAAAGCCATTAACGATAACATTGCAGCCGATTCGGTAGTAGAACTAAACAATACGGGGAATACAACACTTGAATTTTATGTAGCGGATAGCGTAATTACGCCTACGCCTACTACTCCGATTTTTATGCTTGCCCCCAACACAAATGCAACACTTTTGGCGAGTGATTACATGCCTGACAACACTGTAGGCTCTCTTTGGGTGAGAAATACAGCTACTAATACGGCAGGTAAATATGATGCCATTTTGTTGTCAGTAGATAATTGAGGATAAATAAATAATATAGTCTTTTTAAATTTAAACCACTTCGAGGGTCTTTGACCACTCGAAGGGTTTAAATTTACTGAAATCATTTAAATTTAAACCATTTCGAGAAGTTTGCAATCACTCGAAGGGGTTAAATTTACTGGAATAGATAAAACTTAAATCTTTAAAAGAAATTAAAACTTCTTAAAGCGTTTAAATTTACAAAAATCGTTTAAATTTAAACCCTTCGAGTGGTCGGAGACCCTCAAAGTGGTTTAAATTAAACAAAAATCGTTCAAATTTAAACCCTTCGAGTGGTCAAAGACCCTCGAAGTGGTTTAAACAACTTACTTTATGAAACAACTATTTTTCTTTTCTTTCTTGTTCTTACTCTTTTCTGCATATTTTGCATTCTTTTCTGCTAAAAAAACAGCAAAAAAAGAAGATATTTTTGCCGAAAAAATGCAACCTTCTGAAGACTTTTATTTACAAAGAGCCTTTCCCTTTGCTACTTTTGACCTCAATGCGTATGAAGCAGCCCTTCGGCAAGCACGAGAAATAGACCAAACAAATACACGACAAGCAGGGTTTAACAACAACTGGGTCGTGCAAGGACCTGGTAATATTGGCGCAAGGGTAAATGTAGTAGCTATTCATCTTACAGATGAAAACATCATTTATGCAGGTTTTTCGCAAGGAGGTGTATTCAAAACGATAGATGGAGGACAAAGTTGGACACCTATTTTTGACCAACAAAATTACCTTTCTATTGGCGAAATCGTCATAGATGCTGCCAATCCTAATACGATATATGTTGGCACAGGCGACCCTAATGTTTCGGGTTATCCATTCATTGGCGATGGACTGTATCGTTCTACAGATGCAGGCGCAACTTGGACACATTTAGGCTTGACAGATACCCGTATTATTTCAAAAATAATTGTTAATGGAAATACTTTGGTTGTGAGTACTATGGGGCTGCCTTTTGAAAGAACAATAGACAGAGGCATTTATCGCAGTACAGATGGGGGAGCTACGTGGAATAAAACGTTATATATAAATGATTCCACAGGTATTATAGATATGATTGCGAATCCTACTAATCCTAACCTTATCTTTGCAGCAGCATGGACGAGATTACGTAGCAATTACATTTCTCCTTTGATAAGCAATGATGCCAAAATATACAAATCTACGAATGGCGGACAAACTTGGAACGTAATAGGGGGTGGCTTACCTGATTCTACTTTTTGCAGAATTGGAATAGATATTTGCAAATCGCAGCCTAATATTATGTATGCTTCTTATATTTACAAAGATACGACTGCACAATACAATATTTACAATATATACAAAAGCACAGACGCTGGTACAACTTGGAACGTGTATCCTGCGTTTGCCAACGGCTTAGACCCTGCTGCGGTCAATGGATTTGGCTGGTATTTTCCTGGCATAAAAGTAGCCCCCAACAATCCTGACCAATTGTATCTGCTTGGGGTAGAACTTTGGGGAACAGACCCTGCAACAGGTATTTGGAATACAATAGGTCCCCCTTGGTGGCAATATGTTGTTCATGCAGATAAACATAGCTTAAAATTTACAACTGCGGGCAATATGTATCTTGGCACAGATGGCGGCTTGTATAAGTCTGCCGATAACGGCGTAACTTGGGCAGACATCGAAAATATCCCTGCTACCCAATTTTATCATACAGAGTACAACCCGCATCAGCCTACTCAATACTATGGCGGTGCGCAAGACAATGGTACAAGTGGGGGCAATCTTTCTACTATTACACAGTGGAATAGAATCTATGGAGGAGACGGTTTTACTTGTCTTTTTCATCCCAGCAATCCCGATGTCATGTTTACTTCTACGCAAAATGGAAACATAAATCGTTCTGATGACGGGGGACAAAATTTTTATGGCATAACTACAGGTATAGACCCTACAGAAACGATGCCTTGGGATATGATATATATGATAAGTCACCACGACTCAGAAGTTATGTACACAGGTGCGCAACGTGTTTACAAAACAAATGATGGGGGCGTATCGGGTTGGTATTTTATTAGCCCCATTTTACCAGATACTTTTGGGGTTTTGCCAAAGGCAAGGGTGGTTACTTGTATGGACGAATCGTATTATACAGCAGGAGAACTGTTTGTTGGCTACGGTTCTGGCAAAGTATTTCGTAGCTTAAACAATGGGGCAACTTGGGATAGTATCAATCAAAATGGGCTTCCGATTCGACATGTAACGGCAGTACGGACTTCACCTAATATCAACCATAACGTATATGCCTCCGTTTCGGGCTATCGTTACAACGACTTTACGCCACATATTTACAAGTCCAAAAACAATGGAGATACGTGGGCAAGCATTGCTGGAAATTTGCCTAACTTTGCCATAAATGATGTATTGATTATGCAAGGGCATGGAGATAGTCTTATTTTTATTGCTACAGATGGCGGCGTGTATGGAACTGTAGATGGCGGTATAAAATGGGATAGACTTGGCATAGATATGCCTTTCTGCCCTGTATATGATATTGCTTACAATTCTACAGAACGAAATCTTATAGCAGGTACGCATGCCCGTTCTATTATGACGTACAATTTAGATGACATTTTGCTAACCGTTGGCACAGAAAAGCCTATTTTTTCTGTTAAAGAATTGGCTATTTTCCCTAGTATTTCTGCAAGTCAAGTGAATATACATACTGAAAATATGAAAAATAGTCCTATTTCTTTGCAAATTACAAACAGTATGGGGCAGATAATTTTATCCGAAAAGATAACAGAAAAGGGAAATATACATAAGCCTATCTTTGTGGAAGCTTGGGCAGACGGCGTGTATTATGTGGAAATGAGACAGGAAGGTTTGTTACAAAAAGGGAAGTTTGTGGTGTGTAGATAAAGGATTATTACGCAAAAGTTGTTTTTAGAGCCACAAATTGCACGAATTAACCCGAATTAACAGCTCTAACTCGTGAAAATTGGGGACAAATGTGTAAGTCCACAAACCTTCATTTTCGATTTTTTATTGTTTTATTAAAAAAAAGTGCTACTTTTGCAGCCGCAAAAAAAATTAAGATTTTAATCATTTCTCATGGCAGATACAGGCGATTTAAGAAACGGCTCATGTTTCAATTTTAACGGAAAAGTACACCAAGTTGTGTCTTTTCAGCATGTCAAACAAGGCAGAGGCTCTGCTTTTGTACGCGTAAAAATGCGCAATTTGGAATCTGGAAATGTGGTGGAACATACCTACAATTCGGGCGAAAAAGTGGAACTTGTACGTATGGAGCATCGTACATTTCAGTATTTATATGCCGAAGGCAACGAATTAGTGCTGATGGACAATAGCAATTTTGAGCAAATCAATGTGCGTAGAGACCTCATTTCTGGGGTAGAGTTCTTGCTCGAATCGCAAATGGTGAATGTGTTGTGGAATACGGATACGGATTTGCCGCTTACGGTCGAAATTCCGGCTTCTGTGGTGCAACGGGTAACTTACACCGAGCCGGGCATCAAAGGCGATACGGCGACAAATACGTTCAAACCTGCGACCCTCGAAAGTGGCGCAGAGGTGCGTGTGCCTTTGTTTATCAATATTGATGATGTCATCAAGGTAGATACGGAAGCGAAATTGTACATGGAAAGGGCGAAGTAACAGTTAGCAGTCATCAGTTAGCAGTCAACAGTTAGCAGTCAAGGGGTAAAAACTGCGCAACTTTTTTTTGAAGAATTGAAAAAAAAGGAAAAAAAATTCTTTTTTATTTGGTGGATTCAAAAAAAGGCTGTATCTTTGCATCATCAAACACATAAAGGCGAGATGGCCGAGCGGTTAGGCAGAGCTCTGCAAAAGCTCGTACAGCGGTTCGAATCCGCTTTTCGCCTCATGAATGTGAAGTTGTGAATGAAAAATTTAGCTCGTATCTTAGGAATAAGATACGAGCTATTTTTTATTGAGGTTTGCGCGTTTTTGAAAGGTGCGCAAACCTATTAAATGCTAACTTACCATTCACACCAAAATGACAGAACTCCCAAAACGCATTATCTCCCTTTGCCCTTCCCTCACAGAGACCTTATTTGACTTGGGGCTTGGCAAAAAAGTAGTCGGCAGGACCCGTTTTTGCATACATCCTGCCCCCGAAGTGAAAAAAATCCCCAGCGTAGGCGGAACAAAAACGGTAAAATATGAGCGTTTCCATGCTTTGCAGCCAGATATTATTTTTGCCGTAAAAGAAGAAAATACAAAGGAAATGATTGAGGCGTTACAGAAGAATTTTCGGGTATATCTATTTGATATAGAGACTTTTGCCGATGCTTTAAACATGATTTCTACCTTGGGAGAAATAACAGATACACAGGCAAAAGCCGCAGAATTGAGGCAGAATATAGAACAGGCTTGGGCAGAAATATACCAGATTTTCCCGTCTTTAGCAACAGCTTATTTTATTTGGAAAGAGCCTTATATGTTGGCAGGAAAAAATACTTTTATAGATGAGGTAATGACGCATATAGGCTTGCAAAATTTGGCAAAAGGTTTGGACGGGCGTTATCCTACCCTTTCTGAAGCTGCCTTATCAGAACTCAATCCAGAACTTATTTTGCTTTCTTCTGAGCCGTATCCTTTTCAAAATGAGCATATTAGCTATTTTCAGCAACAAATTCCTGCGGCAAATATACAAATAGTAGATGGGGAGTTTTTTTCTTGGTATGGTTCGAGAATGTATGCTGCAGCGCATTATTTGAAAAAATGTGACTTTTTGAGTAAAAAATAATCTTTAAGAAGCATTTTTTTCGTAAACTTGCAAGCTATTTCAGCACGCAGATTTTCGCAGATAAAAGCAGATTTCGCAGATGTTTAACTTAGGGACAAGGAGTGCAGCCGAAGTACCTATTTCAATTCTCAATTCTCAATTTTCAATTCTCAATTTTCACACAATGGCTTTATTTGACGGATTAGTCCAACAACTTAGTGGTCCTGTAGCTTCTATGATTAGCAAGCAATTAGGGGCAGATGACAATACCACGCAGCAAGCAATCGCAGGGGCTTTGCCTTTGCTGATTTCGGCATTATCCAAAAACGCTTCTACGGATGATGGCGCAAACGCACTTTCAAACGCGCTCGACAAAGACCATGATGGCGGCATTTTGGACAACTTAATGGGGCTTATTTCCAATCCACAAGCGAGTGCTGGAGCGGGCATTTTGGGGCATCTTTTGGGCGGAAATCAAGGATTGGCACAACAAGGCGTAAGCCAAGCTTCTGGCTTAAACATGGCACAGGCAGGGCAGTTGTTAATTACACTTGCCCCAATTGTGATGGGATTCTTGGGCAAACACAAGCAAGAACAAGGCATGGACGCAAGTACACTCGCAGGTTTCTTGGGCGGACAGCAACAACAAGCGCAATCCGCTACGCCGAGTGGCTTAGGTATGTTGATGAACTTGGTAGATATGAACCATGACGGCAGCCCTGTAGATGATGTATTGGGTATGTTAGGGAAGTTTTTTTAAGGAATATATAAGGGTTTTGAGAGTGGCTCACTTTTCAAAAGTGAGCCACTCTCATACAAACATTGTTACACTAACAAAAATAATGAACACGCTCGCAATTATTGGCAGCTTGTGTATTGGCTTGGGCTTGAGTGCATCTTGCGGCTTTCGCGTGTTTGTCCCTTTGTTAATGGCAAATGTCGCCGCTTTGGTGGGCATCATTCCGCTTGCCGAAAACATGGCTTGGCTCGGCTCTTGGACGGCTTTTGCTTGTCTTGCTACAGCTACAGTGGTAGAAATTGTAGCTTATTACATTCCTTGGATAGACAATTTGTTAGACACTATCACAACGCCCTCCGCCATGATTGCTGGCACAATGCTCACAGCTTCTGTCCTCACAGGCGTGGACCCTGCCTGGCAATGGGGCTTAGGAATTATTGTGGGCGGAGGAAGTGCAGGTATCACGCAACTTGGCACGAGCAGCCTAAGACTCGGCTCGTCCCTAACAACAGGCGGCGTTGCAAATCCTCTTTTGGCAACGGTGGAGCATGTTGTTGCATTGCTTGGCTCTATTCTGGCTATTTTTCTGCCTATGATTACCGCCATTATTGTCCTTGTTTTCTTTGGCATTTTGGGCTTATTTTTTTGGAAAAAGAGACAAAAAGCCTAATTTTGCCATTTCATGCAGATTTTCGCAGATGAGGACGCAGATTTTCGCAGATTAAGAAAAATTTGTAATAATTTGTGTGAGCCTAACCAAATTTTCTATGAATCCTACACCAAAATTCATCTATCCGCCTAACCCTGAAACTTGGGATACCTCATTTTTGAATCCACATGCCGAATTTGAGGCAAATGTAAAACGAGTAGCATACTCTATTATGTTATTTTTGGCGACTTATTTTGTATTGTTGCTGGCTACTGCCTTTGTCTGCTATGTTTGTATTTTATCAGCTATTTTTGTTATAGAACATTTATATCATATTATTTTTGTGTTGTTTGCCTTAGGATTTGTTATTTTTGGGGTGATGCTATTTGTGTTTATGCTAAAATTCCTATTTATAAAAAACAGAAAAACCGAAGAAATTCAAGTAGAAATCTTTGCCAAAGACCAGCCTCACCTGTTTGCTTTTATCCAAAAAGTGGCAGAAGATACCTTTAATCCCATGCCCAAACATATTTACCTCACAAGGGGCGTGAATGCCAGTGTAAGTGCCGATTCTCAACTTCTCTCTTTTTTATTTTCTTCTCCCAAAAATCTCACCATAGGACTTGGGATTGTGAATACCTTGAATATCAGCGAGTTCAAAGCAGTTTTGGGGCATGAATTTGGGCATTTTTCCCAAAAAAGCACACATTTTGGACGTTATATATATGCGTTTTACCTCCTACTCTACAACTGGATATACGCCGAAGATAGCTGGGACAAGGTGTTGGGAAAGTTGCTGTATTCGGGTTTAAGAGTCATTCGCCTAACAGGTTGGCTCATTTTGAGTACTTCCAATCGCATCAAAAGGCTGATGGCTTATCTGTTTCGATTTGTGCAAAAATCTTATATGAGCCTTTCGCGCGAAATGGAATATAATGCCGACAAAATGGCAGTTTGCATTTCGGGCAATGAGGCGAGTATTTCGGCACTTAGAAAGGTGGAAATCAGCGATATGTGTATGCACCAAAGTTTTCAACATGCAGGTTGGGCGGCTTCTCAACAGCAACAACTGCCCAATTTATACCCCTATCATCGTTTTTTGATGAAGCAATGGGCAGATAAACATGAGATTGTAACAGATGAAAATGGCGTTCCCAAAATCACTTCTCAAACCCTTATTCAGCAAAGCCGCCCCAATATTGTTTACAAAGACCAATGGGCTTCTCATCCTTCTAACGAAGATAGAGCCTTGAAAATGAATGAAGTAAGCCTTGTTTGTGCTATAGAAGAAGCCTCTGCTTGGACTTTGTTTGAAAATGCGGAGGCTTTGCAAACGGAAATGACAAACTCTTTTTTTGCGCAATTTTTGGACGTAGAATCTCTGCCTTTTAGCCCGATTTCTCCCAGCGACTTGAGCGAAATGGTCAAGCAAGATGAGGTAAAAAATGCCTATCCGCCTGCCTATCAGGGTTTTTATGATGATAGAGGCATATTTGAGTTTGAAGTAGCAGCTGTTTTGGGAGAAAAAGAGAGTCTTTTATCCGCAGAAACGCCTCATTATGAAGTATTTACCGTAGAAAAAACCGCCCTTATTCGCGCTTTTTTTATAGATGCGCAAGATGCAGCGATACTCGCAGGTATCGCAAATGGCGGAATAGAAACTCGTCTTTTTGAGTATAAAGGCAGACAATATGCGCAAAAAGAAGCGAAAACTTTGGTAGAAAAGCTAAAAATAAGTTTAGAAACGCAAGAAAAAGAAATTAGAATTTTTGACAAACAGGCTTTTTTGTTTCATTATTATCGCATTTTGGAAAAAAATTGGGAAGAGGCAAGTCGGTTCTTAGCGGCTTATACTCACTTTTTTGCATGGCGGATTTTATGGGAAAAAATGGTACATTTTAAGCAAGATTATGAGGAGAATTTGAATGTCTTATTTGCACATAAACCTATGGATACAGAAACGGCAAATACGATTATTCGTTTTCTATTTGAGAAAGAAGCAACTTTAACTAACATGCTGAAAGAGATTGATAATGAATATCTTATCCTTCTCAAAGAGGAGAAAGATATTGCGGTTTATCTCCAAAAAAATCTCCGATATTTTATTTCAAGGGAAAATATGGAAGGCAAAAGGATACAAGATTTTGCCCTGTTTGTGGCTACAATTCATGAAAAATGCTTGGAGGAGTATCGCCAAACATGGCGGAACATAATGGAAATGCAGTTTCCAATAATTTTGGCAGAAGGGGAGTAGAAAAAAAGTGCCCACGAGTGGATTCGAACCACTGACCTTTGGCTTCGGAGACCAATACTCTAATCCACTGAGCTACGTGGGCAATTCGGCTGCAAAGGTACAAAACTTTTAAACATTTATACGAAAAAATTGTTTTATTTTTTAGATTTAACTTTCCAAGTCTTGAAGACTTGGAAAGTTAAATCTAAAAAATAAACTTACAAACAAAAACAGATGATTTCCAACAGTTCCTATACAGAATCCAATCACCCCTTATTTCCCAACATGTATTTTCATTTGTATAACCATGCAAATGGAGAACACAATTTATATTTTAGCCCCAAAAATTACAAGCATTTCTTACGCAGATTTGACAAATATTTGTATGAATATGTACATTTCCACGCTTTTTGTTTGATGCCAAACCACTTTCATTTTTTAGTAGAAATCAAATCTACAAAAGAAATCTTAGCAAAAGCCAAAATAGATTATCCGCATGGGCTAAACCATAAAGAGCATAAATCCCTTTTGGAAATCCAACGCTTTTTAGATTTAGATGACTTTGAAGCAGCAGCAATAGTAAGTGAGCGTTTCCGCTTATTTTTCATGTCTTATGCCAAAGGCATCAACAAACAAGAAGAAAGGGAGGGTTCTTTGTTTCGGAAATATATGCGAAGGAGACCCATTCTTACAGATGCGTATTTCAAAGGCTGTACAGCTTATATTCACCGCAATCCGAAACACCATTTTGGTATAGAAGAATGGCGGCAATGGGAGTGGAGTAGTTTCAAGCGGATTTTGTTAAAAGAAGCGACACATCTATGCAAAGAAAGAACTTTGGAGATTTTTGGGGGGCTGCTGGGCTTTATATCCTATCATGATAATTATGACAAGTATAAAGATGAGGAAGGTAATTGGGAGATAGAGGAGTAACGAAAAATAAAAAAAACGGGACTTTCCAAGTCTTAAGACTTGGAAAGTCCCTCAAAAATAAATTTAAAAACATCTTTAACTTTCCCCAATATGCTTGGCTATCGTTTTTCTCAATACACCCCAGATGACAGCGAACAAGATGATTTTCAACGCCTTCTGAAAGTCTTTTTGGAATTGCTCAACTACACTGCGGGTGATGTCGCAGAGGCTTTGTCGTGGATGAATGAATTGGACAAGCAATATAATCTCACGACCGATGACTATGGAATGGGCGATTTTATCGAAGATTTGAAGAAAAACGGCTATATTCAGGAAGAAAAACCGGGAGGCGATACCTTTAATCTTACCGCAAAATCGGAGCAAAGCATTCGCAAAAGTGCCTTAGAAGAAATTTTTGGCAAGCTCAAAAAATCGGGCATGGGCAATCATCGCACACCCATTACAGGCATGGGAGACGAAAGTACAAGCGATTTGCGCGCCTTTGAATTTGGGGATTCTGTCGAAAATATTGCTTTTACCGAAAGTCTGCGCAATGCCCAAATCAATCATGGAATTGAAGAGTTTACTTTGTCCGAAAAGGACTTGGAAGTGCAGGAAAAAGAGCTAAAAACCACCTGTTCTACGGTGTTAATGATAGACATTTCTCATTCTATGATTCTCTATGGCGAGGACAGAATCACCCCTGCCAAAAAGGTGGCAATGGCACTTTCTGAACTCATTATGCACAAATATCCGAAAGATACGCTGGATATTTTGGTGTTTGGCAATGATGCGTGGCAGATAGAAGTGAAGGATTTGCCCTATTTGCAAGTAGGTCCTTATCATACAAATACGGTGGCAGGGTTGGAATTGGCGATGGATATGTTGCGCAGAAGAAAAACGCCTAACAAACAAATTTTTATGATAACAGACGGAAAACCGACTTGTATCATAGAAAATGGACGTTATTATAAGAACAGTTTTGGCTTAGATAAAAAAATAATGAACAAAACTTTCAATCTTGCGGCACAATGTCGCAGTTTGAAAATCCCAATAACGACCTTTATGATTGCGAAAGACCAATGGCTCGTGCAATTTGTACAAGAATTTACGCAAATCAATCAAGGTAAGGCGTTTTATACGCAACTTGACGGACTGGGGGAATATATTTTTGAAGATTATATCAAAAATCGCAAGAAAAGAACAAGGTAATGCTAAAAATAATGCCTACATTTGTGTTTTCATTTTGAGTAAAACATGACAGACAAAGAAAAAATACAACAATTGATTGGAAAAGCAAGGCTTAGAGAAGCCTTAGCATTACTCGTTGAATATGAACAAGATGCCATGTTATTGCTGTCGAGCCTCTCAAAATTAGAGCGAGATAGCATGTTAGGGCTTATTTCTACGCAAGAAGAAAGTCTGTCAAGGGCTAAAATAACCTATTCAGCCCTTTCTATGGTACAATCTATTACAACCGAAACCGTCTCAGATGACACCGAATTTGTCATAAATCCTACTAAAAAGCCTTTGTTGTTTATCTCATATGCAAGCTCTGATATTAGCTATAAAAATGAGTTAGAAATGTTTTTGAAACCCCTTTCTCGTCAAGGCTTATTTGATATATGGAGCGATACCGCTATTTTGCCGGGAGAAGACTGGGATACAAGTATAAAAAAACATCTGCAAGAAGCGGATATTATTTTATTGCTTGTGAGTGCTAGTTATTTGGCAACAGATTATACTTGGGAAGTACAAATGAAGATTGCATTAGAAAGACATGCTCAAGAAGGGTTAATCGTTATTCCAATCATACTACGTCCTTGCAATTTCCTGCCACCATTAGCAAATTTGTTGCCTCTACCAACAGGCGGAAAGCCCATTTCTCAATGGATAGATAGAGATTTAGCTTATTTTAACATAGTGGAGTCTTTGAAAAAAGTCATTCATTCTTATTTCCCTCAAACAGTATAAATGCAGATGCTGGATATATCACAATACGAAAAAATAGAATTTGGTTATAGTGTTGCCGAAGCAGAAGATAAGAAATTACAAGATTATTTCTTAGAAACGAGCTATTGGCGAAATCTTAAAAATGGGCAAACGGATATATTAATTGGGCAAAAAGGGACAGGTAAAAGTGCTTTATATTTGCAATTATCCAATCATAAACTATTGTTAAGTGATAAAGGAATAACCTTATTAGAGGCAGAAAATCCACGCGGAGAAGTTGTTTTTGAGGCATTTAGACAACATTTTTCTAAAGCACCTTTGGAAGAAAAGCTATTATTAAACGATATCCAAAAATTTTGGAAAGTCTATTTTTTAACCCTAATTGTGAATCAATTTCAAAGCGAAAATATAAAAGAGGATACTATCAAGGAAATTATAAAATTATTTGAGGCATTAAAACTGATTCCTGCACAGAAAAACCTCAAACGCATTTTAGAAAAAGTGTTAGACTATCTGGGGCAAGTCCTTTTGTTGAAAATATTTCAGCCCAAGCTGAGTTTTAATCCCATGAATCCAAGCCTCCCCGAAATAGGAATAGATATTGTATTTCAAGAACCTAAACTTGAGACAAAAATATGGGAGTTAGATGAAATACTTGAAATAATTGATGCCTATTTACACAAAAATAATCGCACTATATGGGTTTCTATCGACCGTTTAGACGTTGCTTTTCAAGATGATTTACTCTTAGAAAAAAGAGCATTAAAATCTTTATTAATTGTTTGTAACCATTTCGCAAAATATGAAAATATTTCCTTAAAAGTATTTTTGAGAGAAGATTTGTGGAAAAAAATATTGAACGAAGGCTTAAGAGAAGCAAGTCATTTGATACGAGTAGAGTATATAAAATGGGACGAAAGTCGCCTTTTCAATGTTGTAATGCGCCGTATTTTGATAAATTATGAAATATGGGGCTTATCTTTGGCTCAAAAAGAAGCGATTGAAAAAAATAAATTACAGCAAGAAAAATTGTTTTACCAACTTTTTCCGCTACAAATAGAGCAAAAAGACACTTTTGTATGGATATTAAGTATGCTAACAGACAGCAACCACTTATGTACACCCAGAGAGTTAATTCATTATTTGAATCAACTCAACATTTTACAAATTGAATTGATAGACTTGGGTGAATCGGGTGAAAATACAATGATTTATAGTGAAAAAGCCCTAAAAAAAGCCTTAGAAGATGTGGCTATTGCCAAATTTAGACAATCTCTTATAGCCGAAAACCCAGAATTGACTCAATATATAGCTTTATTTGATGACTTGAGCAAGTCTGTTCTTACCATAGACGACTTTAAAGAAATGTTAAAAGAGGATATTTCTAAAGAGTCCGCCATTTATATAGCAAAAAAATTGGCAGAAATCGGTTTTTGGAAACAAATAGGGAAATCTTTTCATATTCCCAATCTTTATCAAATTGCTTTAGGGATAAAAAAATATTAAATTATATCAACTATTTATCATACTTAATGGATATTTCTTTGCAAAGAGAAATAGAAAACCCAGATTTATTGGCGCATATAGAAAGAGTTGGTCAGATATTTTACGAAAAATAAACACTCATTTTAACACTTATGGAAGAAAATACAAGCGAACAATGGAAAGTCCTTACCGCAAGATTAGGGGAAATGTTTGATATGGAAATAAATGTGGAATCCATTTTATTTCTCATTGGCATCAGAGAATTGGGCAGCAATGGGCAAAGAGATTTTTCTAAACAAGAAAAAACAGATTTAATGCACATAGCAATGTGCAAACTCACTTCGCAAGCGGGCTACTATTCCCTTACGCATCTCGACCAAGACGGCTGGCCGCATTGGGAGCTGCTCAAGCCTTTGCCTACTTCTACGCCTGCACAGCAAACCCGCTTTTTGCAGCTGTTGATATTGCAATATTTTGAAGAAGTATTTACAGTTAGCAGTTAGCAGCCATCAGTTAGCAACAAGCCTTGTATAACTAACGGCGTTAGCTGCTAACTGTTCACTGCTCACTGCTCACTGCTCACTGCTCACTGCTCACTGCTCACTGCTCACTGCTAACTGTTCACTCATGACTGACAAATTTCGTTGCCTAACAATCGTATTTCTGATAACGACTTTTCAGTTGTTATATACATTTTACAAAAATAATTTTATCTTTGCTTATGGCTTAGATGACACCTATATTCATTTGGCGATAGCCAAGCATTTTGCCGAAAATGGCGTTTGGGGCGTAACAAAATATGCCTTTACTTCTGCTACCTCATCTCCTATTTATACCCTTTCATTGGCAGCTATCATTAAAATTATCGGAAATAAGGTATGGATTCCTCTTGTTTTGAATATAATTGTGGTAGCTAATATCTTTTATGTGAGTTCAGACTACCTTTATAGAGAGAAAAAGCCCTTTATGGGAGACCTATATACCCTTATTCTGACGCTCATAACGCCTATGCCCTTCCTTATCGTAGCAGGAATGGAACATACCTTGCATATATTGGCGGTTATCTTGCTACTTCGTGCCGTAGAAAAGGAAAATACGCTTCATATCCTCTTTTTTTCCCTACTAAGTGTAGCCATTCGTTATGAAAGTATGTTTTTAGTGGCAGGACTTGCCTTTATGTATATTTATACAGAAAGAAAAATAAAATTGCCTATTTTGATGCTCCTTTTTGGGGCTTTTCCTGTGTTCTTATGGGGATTTATTTCACTTAAAAATGGAGCATTCTTCTTCCCAAACCCTCTGCTAATGAAAAGCACTTTGCCAAGCTTAGACATAGCAGGGCTGAAAATCTTTGCTTCACAAGTATATGAAAAACTCAAATTGGGCATGTTGCTAAATTGCTTGATGGCTTGGCTGTTTGCCTATATTTTTATCTCAAAAAAAGCAGAAAAAAACCTTATCATTCCTTTTGCTTTACTTATAAATGTATTGATTCACAGCATATTAGCAGGAAATTTTATCGTTTCTCGATACGAATCTTATCTTGTATTTGCGGTATTATTGCATAGCCTTCCTTTTATGGGGGAAAAAATAAGAGAAAGCCGTTCTTTATTGTTATTTGCAGCAGCTTTGATTGCCTTTTTCCCTTTTTCTGTAAGGCTATTAGCCGCAATTCCGCTTACAAATGTTTGTGTTAAAAACATTTATGAGCAGCAAATCCAAATAGCTCGTTTTTTGAAAGAAAATTATCCGAATGGCAAAATCATTGCACAAGATATTGGGGCTATCGGCTATTATACAGAGGTAGAAATGTATGACATTATGGGTTTATCTTCTAATGAAGCTATCAGATACAAGCACGATTTCCCTGCTTTGCGCGAAGATTTACAAGCAAAACCGCATCAATTTGCTATGTTATGGGACGATAATCGGAAAATGGGCTTGCCCTGGAAATATATAGGTAAATGGACGATTTCGGAAAACATGATTTGCGCAGGAAAAGACGTATTTTTTTTCGCAAAAGATACGACTATTAGCCGCGAACTTCAAACAAAATTGCAGGGTTTTTCGGACAAACACGCGGAGTTGTTTGAGGCAGATTATTCAAAATAAATTTATATCTTTGCGGAATTTCACGCAGATGGGCGCAGATAAGAGCGGATAACGCAGATAAAGGCTTACATCTGCGAAATCTGTCACCATCTGCGAAAATCTGCGCGACAAATAACACAGCATGTCTCAACTCCAAACATTCCTCTCTTCCCTTGTCAAAAGCACCTTAAACAACACTTTTGTCAGCCTTTCTTTGGGCAATTACAAGGGCAAAGAGGAGGCACTCAAAAACATTTATGTAAAACGAATCCTCGTTAAAAAAGAGGAAAAAATGAGCTTTACTTTTCGCTACAAAACAAAAGATATTGTCAAAAATTATGACACAAATGAGGCAATAAAAGAGATAGAAACGGCTATGAATGACGGTTTTATGATAGGAAATCTTTTTACTTTGCAGGCAGATATTTCTCTTACAAAAAACGGAAATATGGGCTTTATTTTGAGCGAAAAACCTGCCACAAAAACGGAAATCCCTTCTCTTTCTCATGACAAAGACAAAAAAAGGCTCATCACTTCGCAAGGAAAAAAGTATCTGTATGACCTAAAAATTACGGACGAAACGGGCAAAGTTTTCAAAACAACTCAAGACAAATACAAGCAAATCAATCATTATATAGAATTGTTGAGTCCTTTGATAAAGGAAATGTCAGCGCAAAATGGCTATAAAGTGGTAGATATGGGAGCTGGAAAAGGCTATCTGACCTTTGCTTTGTACGATTATTTGCAGAATGTTTTGAGGGTAGAAGCAAGTGTTACAGGGGTAGAATTTCGCAAAGAGTTGGTAGAAACTTGTAATGAAATCGCTCAAAATAGCGGCTTTTCAGGGCTTTCTTTTGAACAAGGAACGATAGAAAACTATGATAATCAAGGTTTTAATATTCTCATAGCCCTCCATGCTTGCGACACTGCTACTGATGATGCGATTGCCAAAGGCATAGCTGCAAATGCGGAATTGATTGTGGTCGCGCCTTGTTGTCATAAACAAATTCGGCGAGAAATAGAGAAAAACAAAGGGGTAAATGACTTGGATTTTTTGACAAAATATGGCATTTTTCTCGAAAGACAAGCCGAAATGGTAACGGACGGAATACGGGCAATGGTGTTGGAGTATTTTGGCTACAAAACCAAAGTATTTGAGTTTATTTCTGATGCACATACGCCCAAAAATGTCATGATTGTGGGCATCAAAAACCCGAAATTGCCTGTTAAAAATCCTGCTATTTTGGAAAAAATAGCGGCTGCAAAAACGTATTTTGGGATAGAATTTCATCATTTGGAAAATGCGATTTCACGCAGATTTTCACAGATTTAAGTGTGGATTTTAGTGCTAAAAATAATCGTGCCAATTTTTTTCAAAATTGGCACGATTAACTAATTGAAAATCAGCGTTTTTCAACGCTTGGCGGAGAGGGCGGGATTACAGCCCTAAAAAATCAAATACTTGATTATCAATACCTTACAGCCTATTTTTGTCTCAATTTTTCGCTTTTTGTCTCACTTTTTTGTCTCAAAAAAGTAGCCTATTCTTGCTTTTCGTCATCTTCACTTTCAAAA
>JAYUZN010000268.1:0-2205 GCA_043751755.1 Bacteroidota bacterium
CAATTTGTTTATGTTTTATCATAATCACCGTATTTTTGAGGCGGGTGCGCGCAAAGGGAAATCCCCTATGCAACTCCTAACGGGACAAAAACACGAGTATTGGCTCGACTTATTGTTGTCTAAAATTGCCACTTAGTAAACAGGACAAAGAACTGTTTTTTGAGTATCCTTTCGTTTTTCAATTTTCATTCGGATTATTGAAATGATAAATTGTGCTCCTTTTTATAATCTTTTTGTAACATTACATACAGGCATTATGAAATATGCCAGGATTACTTCTGCTATATTTTTCGCCCAAAATCTCAAAATGAGGTCTATCATCTATAACATAGCCAGAATTTGGTAGCCATTCCCCCCAAATATACGCAAAAGTATGCCGAGCTGCCTCATTTGATATGCCTTTATGCAAAAAAACAGCATATTTTCCGCCCTCCAAAGTCAAAGTTTCCATTTCATCAGGCACTTTTTCAAAATCACTCACTTCTACAGCAGCCCATTTTTCAAAGGAAATATGAGGATTTACCTGCTTGAAACTGAATGACTTATCATAGATTTGCAAAGAAAATAAATCTGTATTGCTACGATTGAGAATTTCCTTACGTCTTGGCATAAATTTCTGCCATAGAGATACTATTTTATTTTCAATATAAGACATATTCATTCGCTGCCCTATGAGCTTTTTCTCGCTTATTTCTGCAATTCTTAAAAACATGGTTAGGAAAATGAGAAATGGGAAATGAAAATTGAGAAATGAGAATTGAAAAATCCTATTTATTTTCTTATCTTGTTTATCTTGTCAATCTTGTCAAAAAAACCTTGTCAAAAAATCATGTCCTCTGCGCAAAATCAGCTTCCTATCCTTTGTTTGTCCAATTTTAAGAATAGTTTTCCTTTTTTGTAGCCATAATCCTCCGTATTTTCTTCCAAATTATAGATATACAATTTATTTTTACGAATCTGCCAAGCCTTCAACTCCTCATGTCCTGTGTTAGAATTAATCAATTTTATAACATCAAAATTCAAGACTTCATCAAAACGTGTTACCACTTCATAGCTATCAAAACCGGGGACTCCCTTCAATACCCCGTCCGAATTAAAAGCCACATCTACCCCCAAACCCCTCATTCTCGCGCCATTATCGATTTCTTGCGCATATCTATCCGACAAAACATGCGAATTTACCCATCTTTGCACCGCATCAAACACCAATTCCTGCCCTTCAAAATACATATACGCCTCTTTGCTCCCGTCAGGCGCAGTGAAAATAACTTTCGGCTCCGTATTTTGCGTATTGAGTTCCACCCTATAAATAGGCCCCGTCTCAAAGGTTCTAAATTCGATATGATTGGGATAAACAGAGACAGGAAAACGCCCGCCTTCAATGTTATTAAAACAAACCATTACAGAATCGCCCAATGCTTGCGCAAAAATAAATTCTGTAACTTCGGCTGCCCGACTTTGTGCGATATACGCGGATTTGGTTTTGAGCAGATTTTGCGCATAAGATTGCAGAAGCCAATGCCCATAATATTTATTCAAGGCAGTTTGCGCAGTTGCAGCAAAGGTAAATAATAAAATAGCAGCTACTAAAATTGTTTTTTTCATATAAATAAAGATAGATTGGCGTAAGAAATTGAGAATTGAGAAACCTACTCATCTGCGTTATCTGCTTTCATCTGCGAAAATCTGCGTGATGAAAATCACCTCATTTTTCTCAATATTTTACCGTAAAATATAATTCTTTCTAAGCAAAAAATATGCCGAATATTTATAACGCAAATATCAAAAATATGTCGTTATTTTGCAAAAAACAAGGGAAATATTTATGACTTCTGCTGAATTATACGATTTATTAGTGTCTGATGTGCAGAAATTCAATGATTGGCGCGTAAAAAACGCTGATATGAGAATAGATTTTGACAACTATGACTTTGGCGAAAAAACGCTGACTGATGCCATATTAGTGAATATGAGCCTCCGAAATGCCCATTTTGTTGGCACAAATATCGAATATACGACTTTTTGTCATAGTGATGCTACAGGCGCAAATTTTGAAAAAGCGATAGCTGGGGGCGCACATTTTGGCAATATCGAAAACTCGGACGCACGCCTTCCGCAAGCCTTTCTTGCGCATTTGTCTCATGCCGCTATTCTGAATGGCGCAAATTTTACAGAAAGCGATTTAGAAATGGCAAATTTCCGTAA
>JAYUZN010000269.1:0-1635 GCA_043751755.1 Bacteroidota bacterium
TTTTTTATGCCTGATTTGCATAAGGCTGTGGATTTTACACGCCCTGTAGAGTTTTTGGAGCAAGAACTTTTGGATATTTTTAAGACCAAATATAAAGGAAAACGCATAAATGACAAATTGGTAAAAGTGTATTTGAAGGACGGAACGGAAAAATGGGTATTCATTCACATTGAAGTCCAAGCGACTTTTGAAAAAGATTTTGCGGAAAGAATGTTTAGCTATTATACCTTGATTTACAACAAATACGAGCTAAAAAACATTACAGCTATTGCGATTTTCACCAATAGCAAAGTTCCGAAAAATCACAACCATTTTACGCATTCCTTGTTTGGCACAACGATTTCGTACAAATTTAATTCCTACAAAATCAGAGACCAAAAAGAGGTAGAACTGTTGAAAAGCAATAATCCTTTTGCCCTCGCAGTTTTGGCAAATCTGTATGTAGTCAAGACGAATCGAAAATATGACAAGCGACTAATTCAGAAAGAAAGATTGTTTGAACTCGCAAAAAAAGCAGGTTATGATGAGAAGAAGTTGATAAGATTACTTATCTTTGTAAGGAATTTGATGGTTTTACCAGAAGATTTGGAATTTCAATTTTCATCACATATTAACAATACACTTCAAATCGAAAATATTATGTTATTAAACGAAGGAGACATAAGATTATTGGAAGCCATCTCTGTGGCTATCTGTGGTAAAACCCCTGAGGAATGGAGGAACGCAGAAGTGAAAAAAATATTGGAAACAGAAGTAAAAAAAGCGGTAGAAGCTGCAGAGATAGAGGCAAAAAAAGCGGTAGAAGCCGCAGAGATAGAGGCAAAAAAAGCGGTGGAAGCCGCAGAGATAGAGGCAAAAAAAGCTGTAGAAATAGAGGCAGAAAATAAACTTAAACGTTCTATTATTCGCTACTATGAGAAAAACCAATTTGAAGGATTGGCTCAATTTTGCGAGGCATTAGAAATTAATTACCTTTTCGCAGAGGGCATTATAACGGAACATCTAAATGAAAAAAAGGAGGGATAGAACCCTATCTAAAAATGTCATAGTCTTAGCAGATGTACAGCAATTTCGCAGTGGCATACATAAATTATTCAACAAAACTTAAAATTTTCATATAACTATTATGAGCAAAATAATCGGTATAGACCTTGGCACCACAAACTCCTGCGTTTCTATTATGGAAGGAAACGAGGCAGTTGTGATTGTAAACGCTGAAGGCAAACGTACAACCCCTTCTATCGTAGGTTTCACCAAAGATGGAGAAAGAGTAGTAGGCGAACAAGCTAAACGTCAAGCACTTGTGAATCCTACCAAAACCATTCGTTCTATCAAACGCTTCATGGGGCAGACCTACGCAGAAGCAAAGAGCGAGTTTTCTATGATTTCGTATGAGGTAGTCGCAGGCAAAAACAACTTGGCAGTAGCGAAAATAGATGACCGTAACTATACGCCACAAGAGATATCCGCCATGATTCTTCAAAAAATGAAGAAAACCGCAGAAGATTATTTGGGCTACGAAGTAAAAGAAGCCGTTATCACCGTTCCTGCCTACTTCAATGACGCACAACGCAATGCTACAAAAGAAGCAGGCGAAATCGCAGGCTTGACTGTGAGACGTATTATAAACGAACC
>JAYUZN010000270.1:0-16990 GCA_043751755.1 Bacteroidota bacterium
AAGTAGCAGTTATATGATGAAAACTTATACAAAAATTCTCATTGCAGATGATGAAGATGATATAATAGAAATATTGGTATATCATTTCAAAAGAGCTGGCTTTGAGGTATTTAGTGCCAATAATGGAAAAGAAGCGATTCGATTGGCAGAGGAAAAAAATCCTGATTTTATTCTATTAGACATTATGATGCCAGAAATAGATGGAATAGAAGCGTGTCGTATGTTGAGAGAAAACCCCAAATTTAAACATACGCCTATCTTTTTTCTGACGGCGCGCAGCGAGGAGTATTCCGAAGTTGCGGCATTTGAGGCGGGTGCAGACCAATATATTATAAAGCCTGTGAAGCCACGTGCCTTAGTGAGTCGTATTCAGGCTTGGGTTCGGCGACAGGTGGATATGGGCAAAATACATCAAGAAGGCGTTATTTTGATTCAAGATATTGCCATTATCAGAGATGCCTATGCCGTTCAAAAAGACGGAGAAGATATTGTTTTTCCGCGTAGAGAGTTTGAATTGCTGTATTTATTGGCTTCAAAACCTGACAAAACCTTTCAAAGAGAGGAGATTTTGAATACCCTTTGGGGGCAAGATGCGCAAGTTGTGGATAGAACAATAGATGTGCATATCCGCAAAATTCGGGAGAAATTGGGGGATAACTATATTCAAACCATCAAAGGAGTGGGGTATAAATTTATGAGTAATTGAGAGGAGATTTGCACAAAGTAGCTGAATAAAAACATGCTGCCATTTGAAAAATGGTAGCACAGCAAGTATGCTACTCGCAAAAATGTATGTTGTTTTTTAGCAGTTTATTAGGTAGATGTCAAATTGTTTGCGTAGTTTTGTGCAGAATTTTTAGTTACGTACAAATACATTTTCCCTTTAATACATACAACAACTTTTTCAATTATTATGAAATATTTATATAGCGCCTTAGTTTTTACATTAGGCTTGCTAAGTGCTTGTGGGACAGCGAGTAATGAGTCCACAAAAACAACGGTCTCCCATGTTGCGCCTGTTGCAAGTAAGGTACAAGTGGCTCCGACTCCCACCGAGCCTTCTCCCAAAATTGATACCCTCCATAAGGCTGTGGATAAGCCGAAGAAGGTTGTAAAGCCGAAAGACGCAGTTAAACCTGTGAATACGAAGGCTAAAAACACAAAAGATAAGTCTGCAAAAGAAAAAAAAGATAAGCCTGCAAAAGAAAAAAATGCCAAAAAGAAAATGCCGAAAAAGCCGAATGATAAGTTTGTAAATTTGCGATTTGACAAAAATGCGATTCCTAAAAGCATCAAATTTTTGGGAAAAGCAACAGGCGGGGCGCATTGGAAAGATAAGGGCGGCGAAAATTGGGTAATTCTTGCGGAAATCGAGGCGTATGATTCGGACACAGAGGGCAAAGATGCGGAAATTTATGCCTACAAGTTCAATAAGGCTGATGAAAATGATACGACTTTTAAGTTGCAATGGAAAGAGCATGATTTTGTAACCCGCTGCGATTTTAGTGTGGTGTGCGGCTTTTTGAAAGGCACAAATATTACGGATTTAGATGCTGACGGCATAGGTGAGATTACTTTTTTGTACAAAACAGGCTGCCGCAAGGAAAAAATCCCCATGAAAATGCGGTTAGTGATGTATGAAGGCAGCCGAAAATATACGATGCAGGGCAAAACGGTGCTTGATGCAAGTGAGATAGATGAGGAAAAGTTGGAGGAGACACGCACAAAGGAAGGCGCGTGGGCAAGCCTGCCCGAAGAAATGACGGAGTTTGCGGATAAGAAGTGGAAAAATAATTTGTTGGAATAGTGTTTAGGGAGGCGCATTTTTCAAAAGTGCGCCTCCCTAAAACAGACATCCCTCAATTACCCCCTGCAAAAATCCCCCATATCAGGCGACTCTATATGACCTGTATAACTCGCATTTGTGCCTATCATCGCATTTGATAACACCGCATTTTTGACGATAGATTTCTCCCGAATGGCAGAATTTTTGATAACAGCGTTTTCTATAACACAATTATCCCCCAAAGACACAAAAGGACCTACGACACTATTCGTAATTTTAACGTTTTTGCCCACAAAACAAGGCGGAATAATGAGCGCGTTTTCCAATTTCACGTCATCAGAAACCCAGTTTTTGCCTTTGTCCATCTCAAATTGCAGGACTTTCGCACTTGTGTCCAAAACCATCGTTTTGTTGCCACAGTCCATCCATTCATTCACTTCACCCGGAACAAATCTTGCCCCTTTGTTTTTCATATTTTCAAGGGCATTTGTAAGCTGAAATTCGCCTTTATCTTTAATGTTATTGTCCAATAAATACTGAATCTCGTCTGCCAAAACCTTGCCCTCTTTGAAATAATAGATGCCAATTATTGCCAAATCCGAGACAAATTCCTGCGGCTTTTCGACCATTGCATTGATTATGCCGTTTTCGTCCAACGTAACCACGCCATACGCGCGCGGGTCTTCTACTTTTTTGACCCAAATTGCCCCGTCCATGTCTTTGTCAAGGGTAAAATCTGCCGTAAAAAGCGTGTCTGCAAAGGCGACAATCACCTCTCCTTCGAGGCTGTTTTTGGCTTGCCAAATGGCATGAGCCGTTCCAAGTGGCTCTGTTTGGTAATAAATTGTGCCTTTCGCGCCCAAACTTTCGGCAACTTTTATAAGATTTTCTTCAGCTTCCTTGCCAAAATCACCAATAATGTAGGCAATTTCTTCGATTCCGCCTTGATAGATTGCACCAATGTCTTCTACAAGACGTTGTACAATGGGCTTGCCTGCTACATGCAGCAGCGGCTTGGGCGTGGTAAGTGTGTGCGGGCGCAAACGTGAGCCTCTGCCCGCCATAGGAATGATTACTTTCATGATGTTTGTTTTAGTTCTCGCAGATTTGCGCAGATGAAAGCAGATGTCGCAGATAAAAATAAACCATCTGCGCTATCTGCTCATATCTGCGGAAATCTGCGTGATATCTACACTTGCGTAGTCTTCAGGAATACCAATGTCTATAAAATACGCATTTTCAGCCTGTTGAAACACAAAAAAGCGACTTTGTTGATAGCCTTTTTCCATGATTTCGGTTTCAAAAGAGAAAGTTGAAGGGAGTTCTTTTTCCAATAAAAAAGATTTCCTCAAACAATAAATCCCTCCATTGATGTATCCTTCTGCAAGTGCTTTCTTTTCTGCAAAATTCGTAATATTTCCCGTTTCTCCAAAAAAAATTGTGCCATATCTATCAAAATTTTTCATTTTGCGGACAGCTATCGTCAAATCGCTGCGATTTTGGAGGTGTTCTCCCAGCATTTCTTGAAGATTTACGGCAAAAAAAGTGTCTCCATTCAAAATGCAAACCTGCTCATTTTCAGCCATTTCTACAGCTTTTCGGATCCCCCCCCCTGTTCCCAAAGGCGTTTCTTCTACACAATACACAATGGGAATATTTTGGTAACTTTCTCCAAAATAAGCTTTGATGGTTTCCCATTTGTAGCCTACGGACAAAATAATTTGGGTAGGCGAAAACTGCGCTATATATGCCAATAAATACGCCAAAAAAGGCTTGCCCTGTACGGGAGCCATCGGTTTTGGCAGGTCTTGAATAATGGTGCGGAGGCGCGTGCCTAAACCGCCTGCAAGGAGAATGATGGTCATGTTTGCTTTTTTGCTGCGATTTTCGCTGATAGAAGTGCGGATTTTTATAAAAAGCTGTGTGCTTGTAATAAGTAAAGAAAACCTCTATTTTCTTTACTTGTTCTTTTAATATAGCTAAAAAAAACGCATTTTCTTTACTTGTTCTTTATAAAAACAGGGCTTACGCATTTTGCCATGCGTTGCACGAATTAACAGCCCAAATTCGTGAAAATTCGTGCAATTCGTGGCTATAAAAGCAGCTTTTGCGTAAGTCTTATTATAAATGTTAGTAATTATTCAGGTTAAAGCCGCTTCGAGGGCCTCCGACCACTCGAAGGGCAGCGAAACTAAATTCGTTTGAGTAAGCAACCCTTCGAGTGGGTGCTAACCCCTCGAAGTGGTTGCCTACCTAAATAGTTATAAATGTTATTTGTTTTGCAAAACAGAAATGTATCTTTTCAGATTGTCAATGACCGTTTCTGTTATCAATTCAAAAAAAGTATTTTTCTCTTTTGCGGTTTGCACCTGCTCCAAAGCATTATAATATTTCATTCTTGCTGCATAATCGCCTTTGAGAATTGCCAAAGGGTAGCCATGTTGCAGGAGAATCAGATTCATGACCAAACGCGAAGTGCGCCCATTTCCGTCAATAAAGGGGTGAATGGTAACAAGTCTTTCGTGCATTTCGGCTGCCAAAATGATAGGATGCAGACTGTTTTTATTTTCTGTATAAAAAATAAAATACTCCTCCATCAAAGGCTGCAACAGATAGGGCTGTGGCGGAATATGCTGCGAACCGCTTATCATCACAGGCACTTTTCGATATACCCCCGCATTTTCTCTGTCAATTCCATGCAAAATCAAGCCATGAAGTTGTTTTAATAGGTATTCAGAAAAAACGGTTTTTCTCGCTACAATATCGTCGATTAAGGCTATTGCTTCTTGATGATTAATTGCCTCTAAATGCTCGCGCAAGGCTTTTCCGCCAATGGTTATACCTTCATTTATAACCATTGAAGTTTCCCTCAAAGTCAAAGTATTGCCTTCGATTCTATTGCTCTCATAAGTATATTCAATGTTCAAAGCCTCAATTATTGTATTGTTATCTAATTGGGTTCGCAATTCATGCAGCTCTGTTTTGAACGTTTCGGCTTCTGTTAATAATGGTGTTATATTTTTCATATTTGGTTTATCTGTAAAAATCATTATATCAATTTAAACGCCGCTAAATGCGCAAAAATCCTTTCAAAATTCGTTACTTTGATAGGTTCTTTTAGGCTGTAATCCTCTGAAACAGAATGTGTAAGCACAAAGATAGGAATATTTCCCAAATCTTGCGAAGCAATATAAGTGCCTTTGCTCAAAGTCGGCGCATTAGAAAGCTTGATTTCTATGCCTAAAACCACCTCTACGCCTTTTACAAGCAGCAAATCCACCTCTGTGCCTTCTTGTGTGCGATAAAAATAGGGGCTGACATTGGGCTTGAGCCTTGCGATAATCTGTTGAATGACAAAACTTTCCCACGAATTTCCCTTGCCTATAAAGCCGTCAAGGTCTTCTTTGTTTTCAAGATTGAACAAGGTATGCAAAATGCCTGTGTCGCGAATAAAAATCTTGGGCGATTTGATAAGCCTTTTTTTGCTATTGTGAAAATAGGGCTGTAGGCGGCGAATCAAAAAGGCATTTTCAAAATAGTCCAAATAGCGTTTTACCGTATTAATATCTATGCCCAACGCTTTTGCTAACTCACTGTAATTCAATATTTTTGCTTGAGAATGTGCAATCATTCGAAGCAGGTTTTTGAGCAAAATGGGAGATGCAGAAAGCCCCAAAATAGGCAATTCTCTCTCCAAATAGGTTTGAATAAATTGTACCTTCATTTCAAAACTGAGAGACAGGTCTTTTTGCAAAAAAATATTGGGAAAACCACCTTTAAGCCACAAGTCATCAAAGGAATATAAGGGCTTAACTTCCTCATATACAAGCGGGTGCATTTCCAAATACGCAATTCTCCCTGCAAGCGTTTCCGAACTTTTTGCCAATAATTCGGGCGACGCTGAACCCAACAAAATAAAACGCCCATTGCTTCTATTTTTGTCTATAACTGCGCGAAGGAGGGAAAATAGTGCAGGATTTCGCTGAATTTCGGCAATAATTATCAATTTTTCTTGTCGCTCATTCAGATATTGTTCGGGATAGGCGAGTTTTTGCAGGTCTTCGTCCGACTCCAAATCCAAATAAATAGACTCTTTTGGAATGAGGTTGCGCAATATTTTGGCAGAAGTCGTTTTGCCTACCTGACGAGGCCCCAAAAGTGCCACGCAAGGAAAAGCCTCCAAATATCTCAACAAAGTACTTGTAATCGTCCTGTGAATGTCCATATTTTAGGTTTATTTTGGGGCAAAAATAAGGTCTTTGAGTTAAAAAAACAAATTTATCCCTGCAAATTTGGAATTCACCTCCAGATTTACGGGCTTACTTCAAAACTTTTATCCGCAAATATTGCCGATTTTCATTCAAACTGCCGTCTTCTTTCCAAAATGCTTTGCTGTGCATAGCCGTCAAATAAAAGAAGCCATCAGCCCCCCAAAATGCGTCTTCTTTTTCGTAAAGCGGCATCCATTGGCTAAAACTCGTACTCAATTTGCTTGTTATTTGCTTGCCAACTATGGAAAATACGGACATTTCGCAAGTCCTTTCGTAGGGATTTGTATATACGCAAATAAGGTGTTTTTTGTCGGCAGAAATATGGGGATAGCCGATAAATATTGCTGTTTCCTCGCCGTTTGTTTTGTCTATAACATGGTATCTCGTACCCTCATAGTACGCACCTTTGATGAGATATTGATTCAGAAAATCTATTGTCCCTACATACTCATAAACCTGTACCTCATCTTTAACATCAGGTTTGTCGATATATATTTTTGTTTTTTGCGCACAAATTAGCTCAATTACGCCGTTTTTCTTTTTGACTGTGTTTGTGTCTGCTTGCAAAAATGTGATAGCTGTGCTTTTTTTTGCTTCAAAAACCGCCTTATCTACTAATTCTATAGTCAAATTTCCTTCGAGCGGCTTCGTGCCTTCTATGTCCACACTTTCTCCCAGCAATGTCAAAGAATTTATGAGGGGTAAATCGGCAGAAACAAGCCTTATAAGGGCTTTTGTACTATCAAAAATCATTTCATTTCCTTCATTTTCAGGGTTTTCTGTTTGAGTTGAAATTTGTTTGCTACAAGCACCCAAAAATAATAAGGACAGGCATAAAAGTTGTGCGTAAGTGTACATATTTTTCTTTAAATACGAAGGAGTAATAAACTTTGTCAAAGTTTTGAACTTTGACAAAGTTTTAACCTGCGAAAATCTGCACAAATAATGCCTATTTCTTAATTTCCAACAATTCTACGTCAAAAATCAGCGCCTCATACGGGCCGATTTGTCCGCCGCCTGCCCCCATTTCGCCATATCCCAAATCGTAAGGAATGTACAAAGTCCATTTATCGCCCACTTTCATCAGTTGCAAAGCCTCTTGCCAGCCTTGAATCACGCCATTTGCGGGCAAGGTAAAAGGCTCTTTGTTTTGGTCGAAGACCTTGCCATTGATAAGCGTACCCTTATAATTTACCACTACTTGGTCGGTAGGTTTTGGCGATTCTGTGCCTGTACCTTTGTTGAGTACCTTGTATTGCAAGCCACTTGGAAGGACAATTACGCCAGGTTTCTTTTTGTTATCTGCTAAGAAAATTTCGCCTCTTGTTTTGTTTTCATTTTTGGCAGCTTCCGCTTTTTTGGCTTGCTCTTCTTGCATTTTTTGCCCAAAACGTGCCAAAAGAGATTGATTTACCGCAGGTTTTATGCGTATTTTGGTAGAGTCTCCCGAATCTTTGATAGCTTGCGCAATGATGTCCGCATTGAGTACTATGCCCATTTTTTGAATGTTATTGCCAATATCCAAGCCCAAAGCATAGGAAATGCTGTCATCAAAAGTTTTCATTTCGAGCGGTGCGACCTTGCTTTTTTTTGTTTTTTTGTTCTGCGCACACAGCGGCAATACTACAAAGACCGAAAGCAGTAAAATAAAAATGTTTTTTGTCATATTTTCGTAAAATAGTGAATAAAATGTAGTGTAAAGGAGATACTTATAGCAATCTTACCACAATATCTGCGAAATTTGCCTACATCTGCACAAATCTGCGCGGCAAAGGTAGCTAAAAAAATGTATATGGAAAAAAATAGCTGTATCATGAGCGCAAAACAAGGGGGCAATTTCTCCGCTTATACAAAGATATTCCTATAATTTTGTGTAAAAAATAGCGTATTCAGCCTTAATTTTATCTCCGAATAAATATTACACGAATATGGGGGACGAAGGTTTGGAAATACGAAATAAACCCCATAACTTTACAAAAAATCATTCTCCTAACAAAATACCTACATTATGAAAAATCTTAGTTTTTTGCTCTTGCTTTTATGGATAAGCGATAGCTTGGCGCAGTCCTATATTCCCATGGTAAAAGCAGGGAATTATTGGAAAGTTGTATTTATCCCAGACCCTTTTTCGCCGCCCTCTTCTTATATTACTTATACCTATATCCTGCAAGGAGATAGCACAATAGGCGGTTTTACTTATAAAAAATTATATCACTGCGAATCTAATTCGCTTCATGCTATGTTACGAGAAGATACTTTGGGCAAAAAAGTATTTGGAATCGTTCTTACGCAGGAATTTAATTATGATTATAACTGCCCTTTAGGAGAAGAAGAATTGTTATATAATTTTAATCTAAATATGGGAGATTCTATAAAGACTTGTATTTCAGAAGGCATTATGGGTTCTATCGATAGTTTAAATATTATGGGAAACCCAATTATAGGCTACAAGATTCTCCCCATCAATAAATATGTATATATGGGAGTAGGGGGAGAGCAAGGCATTTTGCAAAAACTGATATTATTTGCGGAAGGCTATCAATACTTAGCTGCTTATGGAAACACGAATGATTGTAGCAATATGGTAAGTTCACTGCCTATTATAAATGAGCCTAAAAAAGTAATGGTTTACCCCAATCCTGTAAGCGATATTATCCATCTAAGTGATGTTACAATTGGTACAAAGTGGCAGATTATTGATATATATGGAAAACTCTTTCTTGAAGGAAATCTGCGCTATCCTCCTTTTGATATTCCTCTTTTGAATTTGCCTACAGGGGTATATTTTATTCATTTTAGCCAAAATAATGAGGTGTTTAGCGATATATTTGTTAAACAGTAATTGTTTTATTGTTTTGAACCTTTCATCTTAGGCAGTTTTATTTTATACATAAACATTTCCCTCCTTTAAGAGAAGATTGAGGTATAAACGAATCAAAAAAAATAAAAAATTTTGCATTTACCAAAAAAAGCCTTACCTTTGCACCCACAAGAAGTAAAAATAGCAGATAAAAGGGAGAAAATACTTCTCCCTTTATTTTTTAAGGTAATATACATGCTCACTCAAGAAGTTCAACAAACCATAGAAAGTATTATTAACACCGCAAATCCTGATGTCTATGTGGTAGAAATGGCTTTTCACAAAGGCGGCAGCTCGGTGTTATTGATACGCATAGATACGGATAATGGGGTTATGTTAGAGGAATGTATTGTACTTAATCGCAAGATAGGCAAGTATTTGGAGGAAAGTGAGGTCTTTGATTTTGAATATAATTTGGAAGTAACGTCTCCAGGCGTAGGCGAACCTTTGCTCCTTCCTCGACAATATCAAAAAGAAATAGGACATAGATTGCGGGTACTTATGAATCCTGACGGAATGGTGGTAGAAGGCGAATTGACGCAAGCAAATGAGCAGGATTTTACCTTGAAATTAGACCTAAAAAAACGCAAAAAAGCAGATAAAAGCATAGTAGAAACAGAAAAAATCATCTTATTTTCAGATATAAAAGAAGCAAAAGTAGTGTTTTTGTAACCACTTCGAGGAGCTATCGCCCACTCGAAGGGTTGTAACGTTTAAATAGATTTAGCTTTTAAAGCCCTTCGAGTGGTCTTTAGACCCTCGAAGCGGCTTAGCCTAAATGTTTATCTATTTTTCAATTTTCAATTTTCAATTTTCAATTCCATAAATATGGCACGAAAAAAAGCAGTTGTAGCCGCTCCCGTAGATGAATCAAAGATTAATTTGATAGAGGCATTTCAGGATTTTTCCAAACTTAAAAGCATTGACCGCGCTACGCTCATGGGCGTATTAGAGGAGGTGTTTCGCAGCATGATACGCAAACAATATGGCTCAGACGAAAATTTTGACATTATTGTAAATGTAGATAAAGGAGATATTCAGGGCATTCGCGAGCGTGTGGTGGTCGAGGACACCGATTTGGAAGATGAAAATAAACAAATTCCTTTGAGTGACGCTTTGGTCTTAGATAAGGGCTATGAAGTGAATGACGAAGTGGCAGAGTCAGTCAATTTTTTAGATTTTGGGCGCAAAATTGTGCAAACCGCCAAGCAAACTCTGACCCAAAAAATACGGGATTTGGAAAAAGAAGCCATTGTAACGCACTACAAAAACCTTGTAGGGGAGATTATCGTAGGGGAAGTATATCAGGTGTGGCGCAATGAAACCCTCGTTACCCATGAGGAAACAGAACTCATTATGCCAAAAGATGAGCAAATCTCCAAAGATAGATTCCGCAAGGGAGATATGTTACGGGCAGTAATTATAGATGTTGAATTAGTCAATAACAATCCGCGCGTGATTATTTCACGCTCTTCGCCTTTGTTTTTGGAAAAATTATTTGAATCCGAAGTACCCGAAATATATGATGGTTTGATAACGATTCGAGGCGTAGTGCGGGAGCCGGGCGAGCGAGCAAAAGTAGCCGTAGAAAGCTATGATGACCGTATAGACCCTGTAGGGGCTTGCGTGGGAATGAAAGGCTCACGTATTCATGGCATTGTGCGGGAGTTGCGCAATGAAAACATAGACGTTATAAACTATACAACAAACATCGGTTTGTTCATTCAACGGGCATTGAGTCCTGCCAAAGTTACCTCTGTTCGCTATGACGAGAGAGAAAAAACGGCACAAGTTTTCCTTCGTCAAGACCAGATTTCCTTAGCAATTGGGCGAGGCGGGATAAATATAAAACTTGCGGGAATGCTTACAGGCTTTGAATTAGACGTTTTCCGCGACAGTGACGAAGTATTTGAGGAGGAGGACGTTGATTTGGACGAATTTAGAGACGAAATCCAAGATTGGATTATAGATGAGTTCAAACAAATCGGCTGCGATACAGCAAGGGACGTTTTGCGTTTATCTGTAGATGAACTTGAAAGACGTACCGATTTAGATAGAGAAACCATAGAAGAAGTTATGTCAGTATTTAGAAACGAAATCGAAAATGAATACGAACCTGAGCAAGAATAATCTTCCGCACCGCATGGAGCTTCTGCCAATTTGTGGCACTTGTTCTGCGTTTTGCCCATCAGATTCGTATAAGGCGCACGATTTATTTTCCTTCCAGCAAAATAAATCTATTTTCCACAATTAATTGATTTTCAGTATGTAAAAGCAAAAATACGCTAAAATAGTCCGAAAATTGTGCTAATTGTGGTCATATAAGAATTGCAAAGTTTCGCCAAAAATTGGTAAATCCATTTTTTGGCAGTACCTTCGCACTCGCATTTCATTATATAACCGCTCAAAAAGGTGTTTCATCTGCGAAAATCCGCTTTCATCTGCGGTAATCTGCGTGAACTACAGCCTCATTTAGCACAAAAAATCATTTTTCCCGGACTTAATGGCGGACAAAAACGACTATCGTTTATTCAAATTAGCGCGTGAATTGAACCTGAGTTCAGGTTCTATTGTTGAATTTTTGCACAAACAAGGACATGCCGAATTGGTAGAAGACCTTAATGCCAAATTGAACCATCAACAATACGAACAACTCCTTAAACAATTTGCCCCAGACAAGCTCTCAAAAATCAAGGTAGAGGACACTCCTCAAACCTTAGTAATCAAGGACAATGAAGAGGGCGATACGCATATCGTCCCTACGCATCAGCTCAAAGCAGGCTTAGACAACATTCAAAAACCTAAGGTTGTAGGCAAAATAGATTTGGAATCTTTTCGCCGCAAAACACCACCACCGCCCGCCAAAAAAGAGGAACCGCTTGTAGAACACAAAGTGGAAATGCCTTCTTTTGACGAAATTAAGCCCATTCTTACCTTTCCTATCGCTCCTCCAGCGGCTGAAAAGGTTGAAAACAAGGTGGTTGAGAAAATTGAAGTGCCTGTTATTGTAGAGACAGCAGCTCCAGTAGTATCGGAGAACAAAACAGTAACAGAGGAGAAAAAACCCCTTACGACCGAGCCAGAATCTAAGCCATTGGCAGAGGAGAAAAAAGAAGGGCAGGACAGACATTCGTCCAATCATAAGCATGAGCTTAAAAAAGTTGCGCGCAAAGACTCTCCGCTAACAGACGAAAAACCTGTTCTCCCAAACAAGGATTTGTTTAAACGGGATAAACCGCAAATTACCCAAGACGACAAAACGCATGATAAAACGGTACCTTATTTAACGGAAAATCCTAATACACAGATAGTTAAGCCTGTTGCAAAAGGAGAGCCAGAAAATATAGAAGTTGAAGACAGTCCAGAACCCTTAGAGGTTATTCGTGCAAGCGGCAATGTCCCACAACTTTCGGGGTTGAAGGTTTTGGGCAAAATTGATTTGGAATCTTCCAAAAAGAAAAAGTCCAACAGCAACACTAACAAAGACCGCGACCGCAAACGGGAGCGAGTGAACTTAAAAGACGCTGGCACTGGCACAGGAAAGGTATTGGTGAAATCCACTTCTCCCGAAAAGGATAAGGAAAGGCTTGAACGCGAAAATAGGGAAAGACCCGTAGAGAGACCTGTGGGACCCAGAACCAAAATCGTAGAGGGTAAAGTCGTGCCTTTGACCGCCGAAGAATTGGAGGAAGAAGCAAAACGCAAACGCAGACGCAAGCGCAAACGCAAAAAAACAGGCCCCGAAACGCCCATTCAGCAAACCATTTCGCAGCCTAAAGACAAGGCAAATATTATTACGCCTCAAGACCTCAAAAAGCGTAAAGATAGACCAGGCGAAAAAATTGTGCAAAGATCTATCAAATCTACTTTGCAGGAAATGCAAAAAGGGGCAGGTAGGTCGAGGCAAATGGCAAGGCGCGACAAAAGAGATACGGCTGCAAAAAGACGTGAAGATAGAAAACTATATGATGATGAGCAATCCCTCATTCTGCGCATAACCGAGTTTATTACGGCTAATGAGTTCGCAAACTTGTTGGAAGTACCTGTAAATGAGATTATTAAGAAATGTTGGGAGTTGGGAAAAATGGTGAACCTCAATCAACGACTTGATGCGGAAGAATTGTCCATTATCGCAGAAGAATACGGCTTCGAAATTGAGTTTATAGATGTTACAGAAGAGGATTTGGCGCAAGAAGCGGACGTAGATTTGCCAGAAGATATCGTAAAACGTAACCCTGTCATCACAGTTATGGGGCATGTGGATCATGGCAAAACGACTTTGCTTGACTACTTACGGAAGGCAAATGTAGTCGCTTCTGAGGCAGGAGGAATTACGCAACATATTGGTGCTTACCAAGTTAAGCTCAAAACGGAAGATACGGTTACTTTCTTAGACACACCCGGACACGAGGCTTTTACCGCCATGCGTGCAAGAGGAACAAAAGTAACTGATGTGGCAATTATTGTCATAGCTGCGGACGACTCTGTGATGCCAACCACAAAAGAAGCGATTTCTCATGCGCAAGCAGGAAACGTGCCTATGGTGTTTGCCATCAACAAAATCGACAAAGACGGCGCAGACCCCGAAAGGATTCGGACACAATTGTCGCAGATGAATTTATTGGTAGATACATGGGGAGGGAAATTCCCTTCGCAAGATATTTCTGCCAAAAAAGGCATCAATATAGACGATTTGCTCGAAAAAGTGATTCTGGAATCTGAAATTCTTGACCTCAAAGCCAATCCGAAACGTCATGCAAATGGCAGTGTCATAGAGAGTCGTTTGGACAAAGGGCGAGGAAATGTCGTAACTTTGTTGGTACAAAACGGAACCCTTCGCGTAGGAGATGTAATGGTAGGCGGGATTTATTATGGAAAAGTGAGGGCGATTTACAACCAAAAAGGCGAAAAAATCAAAGAAGCAGGTCCTTCTATGCCTGTACAGATTTTGGGACTTGCGGGACTACCGACTGCGGGAGACAAATTCCAAGTATATTCCGAAGACAGCAAAGCAAAAGAAATTGCGACAAAACGTCAAGAATTGTACAGAGAGCATCAGCTTCGCCAGACAAAACGGATAACTTTGGAAGAAATCGGTCGCCGCAAGTTGATTGGCAACTTCCGTGAATTGAATATTATCATCAAAGGAGACGTAGATGGCTCCGTAGAAGCCCTTGCGGGTGCGTTGCTCAAATTGTCGAGCGAGGAAGTAGCAGTCAATATCATTCTCAAAGGTACAGGAGCTATCAGCGAAGGCGACATCTTGTTGGCAACGGCTTCAGATGCTTTGATTATTGCCTTCAATGTGCGTCCGAATGCAAAAGCGCGCGACCTTTCCGAAAAAGAAGGCATAAGTATTCGTACTTACAGCGTGATTTACAATGCTATTGATGATGTCAAAGCAGCCCTTGAAGGCATGTTGGCTCCAGAAATGCAGGAAGAAATCACAGGTACGCTCGAAATTCGCGAAGTATTCAAAGTTACCAAAGTCGGAAATGTGGCAGGTTGTTATGTTACAAGTGGGAAAGTGGAAAGAGCGAACCCGATTCGCCTTATCAGAGACGGCGTAGTAATGGCAGAAACGACAATAAGCACCCTCAAACGCTTCAAAGATGATGTGAAAGAGGTTACGTATGGCTATGAATGTGGGGTACAAATCAATGGTTTTGGCGACATTCAGCAAGGCGACATTATCGAAAGCTACAAAGTAAAAGAAGTAAAACGCAAGTTGGCCTAAGGTTAAAATGATATGTTAGGAAAGCCGTAAGTGCAAACTTGCGGCTTTTTTTGTTTTTTAAATTAAAAAACGAGTAATAGCGAAGGCTAAGTTTTGTGAAAAAATAAAAGAATTGCACATTCTAAAAAAAAGCATTAGCTTTGCAAAAGGACAACTTGTTATTGAAGTGCATGCTAACTGAAGTGTTATTAGCAAGGTTCAAATCAAATCTGCAGCCACTAGCTTAGGTATATGTAGTAAAACGAGGGGTTCACTGAAATTGTAAATTAATAACTAAATATAATATATGGTAAAGAAAATCGCAATTTTTAATCATAAGGGGGGAGTTAGTAAGACAACCTCAGCCTATCACATAGGTTGGAAACTAACAGACTTGGGGAAAAAAGTATTGTTGGTAGATGCTGATTCTCAATGTAATTTAACCATTTTGGCATTAGGAGAGGAGGAATATGAAAGCTATTATACTCAATATCCTAAAAAAAATCTAAAAGAGGCATTAAAACCCGCATTTAACTCAGATACATCTGCCATTCAACCAATGGATTGCATCAATGTTAAAAATAATCCAAACTTATTTTTGCTGCCTGGAAACATTGATTTGGGGGAATACGAAGTTGAGTTAGCTTTTTCATTTCTTAATTCATTTGGCGTAATGAAAAACCTCCCAGGTGCATTTAATTACTTATTAAATAAAACAGCAGAAAAATATAATATAGATTATATTTTAATAGACATGAATCCAAGTCTGAGTGCGCTCAATCAGGATATAATCCTAACCTCTGATTTTTTTATGGTGCCTACTTCTCCTGATTATTTTTCCTCAATGGCTATAAGTTCCTTGTCTAATATATTACCTAAGTGGGAAACCTGGGCGCAAAGGGCGCGAGCAAATTTTGCTGATGCTGTTTATCCTATGCCAGATGTAACTGCTAAGTTTTTGGGCTATACCATAAATGATTTTAGTATAAGAAAAGGAAAACCCTCCGCAGCTTTTGAAGGAATGATAGAGAATATAGAAACTGCCGTTTTAGCGAAAATGATAGGAAAATTAGACGCTGTTGGCATGTTGTTACCAAGTGAAAAATATAGTGAAGGCTATTGTTTAGGTCAGATTCATGATTTTGGCTCTTTAGTCGCAAAGTCGCAAGAGTATGGGCTTCCTGTTTTTGCATTGGACGACATTCAAATAGGCTACACAGGCACAGTGCTAGATAATGCTAAAAAAAATATTCGTATTTTTGACCAATCCTTTCTATCAATTGCACAAAAAATAATAAATCGTTCAATATGATTATCAAAAGTATAGAACAATTTCGCCTAAATATAAATAGTGTTAATGAGTTGCATTCATTAGTTGAAAGTATCAATCAATTAGTTAACATAATAGATGTATCAGAAATACTCAGAGCCGAAATTGTATTAGCAATAAGCGCCTTAGATTGCTTTTTACATGATTTGTTAAGACTTGGGACAATAGAAACGTATTATGGACAGAGACGTTACCACCATGCTAAAACAGAACGCCCTAAGTTTGATGAAAATAAGCTCATATTTTTGCTTACAAAAGATAAAGCCTCTCAAATAATGGAGTTAGACCAAACATTTCGCGAAATATTTAGCACAAAAACATTTCAAGACCCCCAAATAATTCAAAAGAATCTTATTTCAATCAATATTGAGAATATCTGGCAAGAAGTAGCGAGAATTACAGCTATACCTCAAAGTGATATTGAACAAAAATTGAAATTAATTGTAAGCAGAAGAAATTCTATTGTACATGAGGCAGATATTGATATTATAGGAGGAGGTGTGGGGCAAAAGAAAGCCATATCACAAATAAGTGTAAAGGGGGATATCGAATTTATTGAAAAAGTTTGCGAAGCAATATATGTCATAGCCGATAGAATGAGGTAAAATCGAAAGCTATAGGACAAATAAAACTATGTTAAAACAAGTCAAATCGCCCCTCAATTATATAGGGGGCAAACAAAAGTTATTGCCAAACTCTAACCAATTTTTACAAGAATAATCTTTTTTTTCTTACTTTGTTTCTTCTCTGTTTTGTTAAAAATGACAGGTTCAATATTTTCTAACCTTTTTTCGGCAATTTCCAAATATTCAAAATTTTGTTCAATTCCTACAAAGTTTCGCTTGTGTTTTAGGGCAGAAACTGCCGTAGTTCCTGAACCCAAAAAACAATCTAACACAGTATCTCCTTCATTTGTCAAAGCCAAAACCAAATTATTTATCACTTCCAAAGGTTTTTGGGAAGGGTGTTTGCCAAATTCTCTTTCCGATTGTTTGGTCAAAGGCACATCAAACATATTGCGCATTTG
>JAYUZN010000271.1:0-8176 GCA_043751755.1 Bacteroidota bacterium
ATTGGTTACGTACCAAGATGTAGACCTATTATTTATTGCGGCGGGCTAAAGCCACGCCACAATGAATTTTGATTCGACTAAAGCCCTTTTATGGCATCATTCATTGCGTTTCGGCTTTAGCCAAACGCAATATGATAGAGATAGTTTCGTCATCACGCACGTAGGTCTCCACTTTAGAACGTAACCAAATAATTACAAATAAACTATACTAAACTTTCAACTTTCTCCTCCTTCCCGAAACCGCTCCCGCAAATGCACAGGCTCCACCTTTTTACGCAGACGTAAATTCAGCAATTCCACCGCAAAAGCATAGGCAATCGCAAAATACACATAGCCTTTAGGAATCTCTTGCCCAAAACCTTCTGCCACAAGCATCGCCCCAATCAAGACCAAAAAGGACAAAGCCAACATTTTGACGGTAGGGCGTTTGTTCACAAAATCGCTCACAGGTCCCGAAAAAAACATCATAGCGACCATAGAAAGAACGATAGAAACTATCATAATCGAGACTTTGCTGGGGTCCACTAAGCCTATAGCAGTAAGAATGGAATCGAAAGAAAAGACAATGTTCAGGGCGGCAATTTCGATAATGACGCGAGTAAAGGAATTTTTGACAGTACTTTTCTGCACCATTTCTTCCTCTCCTTGCAGTTTTTCGTGCATTTCGGACACACTTTTATACAGCAAAAATAAGCCTCCTGCAATCAAAATCAAGTCTTTGGGAGACATGCCTGGGTGAGCGAAAATGGAGAATCCGAAGGCATCATTTATAAATTGCAGGGAAAACAGGTCTCCTTCGGCTTCTACAATGTATTTTATCCCAAATAACAAAGCAACTCTAATACCCATTGCCATGAGCATACCGATATTGCTTGCCCGTCTTTGATGGGCTTTCGGCAGTTTTCCTGCCACAATCGACACAAAAATGATGTTGTCTATGCCTAAAACTATCTCCATGATAGTTAGCATAAACAAACTGAATACATTGGCTGGGTCTAAAAATAATTCCATTATTGAGTGCGTATTTGTTGTTGGCAAGCGGAAAATATTTGGTACAAAATATTAAAAATCCCTTGCAAATCTTTGATAGTTATCGAAAAATCGTTGCGTGTGAGGGTGTTTTGAGATAAATAGCCAAATTCCCACACATCTCCATTCGAGACAACGCCATAAACCGTATATTGCCCTTTGCTCAACTGCTGTGCGAAATACATTTGCGCCAAACATTGCCCCCATCCTTCATCAAAATCATCTTTTTTGGCTTCTATCATGACCAACATAGGCAAATCTAACACACTATTTCCCAACGCAGAACGCTTGGCGATGATATAATCTGGGATTCCCGATTTTTTGGCAGTTTGAGACAAAGATTTATGACTCCATAATTGCAAGTCCGCCGTAAATGACTTCCAAACCTCTTTGATTATCGGAAAAATAATCGCCTCACAAATCGCAGCTTCGGAGGTTTTATAGGGCGTTTCTGTCATGTTAAATGCCAATTCTTCTACCAAATAGGCAGAAGGAATAATGGGAGCCTGCTTATCTATAGAAAAAATAGCTTGTAAAACAGCGGCAATATTAAAATGTGTTTGTGCCTTTTCTAAGGTCTTATATGTGCTAAAGCTTCCCATGTTTTTGTGTTTTGGCTGCAAAGGTACGCTTTTTTGGGTAAAAATGAGGGGAATTTCTGATACTTCTTTTCTCTATATCTTGATGTGTTGGTAGGTTTGCAGGGTGGCGCACCTTTAAAAGGCGCGCCACCCTAACCAACTTATCATGTCTCTATCTAAATGTGTGCGTGCAAAAAAAATTTTCACAAAGATACATTTTTTGCGTAATTTTGTGCTTTATTTATAGGTTCACGCAGATTTTTGCAGATTCTAAAGACGCAGATTCACACAGATTAAGAAAAATAGGGCAGTCATTTGCGAAAATCTGCCAGAAATTAGCTCCCATTTATTCATGCAACACGAACATTTGATTATTATAGGCAGTGGGCCCGCAGGTTATACCGCCGCAATTTATGCCGCAAGAGCAGGACTAAAACCGATGATGTTTACAGGTTCTACCCCCGGTGGTCAATTGATGACTACGACAGAAGTCGAGAATTTTCCGGGCTACCCACAAGGCATTATGGGTCCCGAAATGATGGAAGACCTCCGCAAACAAGCCGAGCGGTTTGGCACACGCATCAAATATGAATTTGTAGAAAGCTGCGATTTGACGGGCGAAATAAAGAAAATCGTAACAGATGGCGGCGATGTCTATTCTGCTGATGCTGTGATAATTAGCACTGGGGCAGATGCCAAATGGTTGGGATTGCCTTCAGAAGAAGCCTTCAAAAATAGGGGTGCAAGTGCCTGTGCGGTCTGTGATGGCTTCTTTTTTAGGGGAAAAGAAGTAGCTATTGTAGGGGCAGGAGATACGGCGGCAGAGGAGGCAAGTTATTTGGCAAAATTGTGTACAAAGGTGTATTTGTTGGTGCGTAGAGGCGAAATGCGTGCCTCCAAAATCATGCAAGAAAGGGTAAAAAACACGCCAAATATCGAAATCCTTTGGAACACAGAGACTTTGGAATTGCAGGGAGAGAATGTTTTGCAGGCAATTCGCATCAAAAACAATCAAACACAGGTAGAATCTACGGTGCAAGTGAGTGGTTTTTTCGTAGCGATTGGACATAAGCCGAATACGGATATTTTCAAGGGGCAGTTAGATATGGACGAGGCGGGCTATATTCTTACGCAAGCTGGCACAACTTATACCAATCTTGAAGGGGTTTTTGCTTCGGGAGATGCGCAGGATAAGGTGTATCGGCAGGCGGTAACAGCAGCTGGAACGGGCTGTATGGCGGCTTTAGATGCGGAAAGGTGGCTGGCTGCAAGAGGGTAATTTCAGGTGGGTTTCACGCAGATTTCCGCAGATGAAAGCAGATTTCGCAGATAAAAGATTCGTATTACAAATATGGCAAATAAAAAATCAGCCCCCAAAAGCTATTCCGATTTTGGCGTAGCAGATTTGAGGGAGAAATTTGGATTAAAAGATAAAAAACAAGCCTTATGTTTGGACGGCAATCTTCTGCCTATAAGCGATTGGCTGCAAACCGCTTTAGAGATGCAAAAAGAGTTGCCTGTAGGTACAGAAAAAGCAAAGTCTGAACTCATTATTACGCCTGTTTTATTAGAACTTCGTAGCAAAAATAAGACAAAGTTTACCTTTTTTTCGGGCTATACTTTTGACGTAGATAAAGAAAAGGCTTTGACAGGAAGATGCGATTATTTGCTTATCAAAGATGCACAAAGCGTTGATATTGAGTCGCCTATTATCGGGATTTTTGAGGCAAAAGATGATAATGTGGACAGGTGGATAGGACAATGTGGCGCGGAAATGTATGCGGCAAGGTTGTTCAATCAGCAAACACATACAAATATTGAAATCATTTATGGCGGCGTTACGAATGGCTATGAGTGGCTTTTTCTCAAATTGGAAGGAGATACGCTCTACATAGATACTGCACGTTATAGTATCGAAAATCCCAATAAATTGTTAGCAGCACTGCAAACTATGATAGATTTTTATTATTTGTAAATTTTAATTAATATATAACATTATGACAACAGAAACACAAGGTTCTCCTACCCTCAAAAAAGCCAAAAGATACGGGATTCTTATCTTTGCTATCCTCTTGATATTGGGGATATTAGGGGGAGGCTATTACACTATGGGAGATTATAGTGAGGGCGACCGTGGGGGCAAAATCCGCAAATTTAGCCATAAAGGGGTCATTTTCAAGACTTGGGAAGGGGAAATGATATTAGACGCTACGGGCATGGCACAAGAAGTTTTTTTGTTTTCGGTGGATAATAGCAATGATGCTGCTATTAACGCTATCAAAAAAGCCATGCTTGACGGTACAAGGGTAAATGCTCACTATCAAGAAAAATTCATTCAAGTGAGTTGGAGAGGCGATACCAAATATTTTATCGATAAAATTGAAGTCAAACCCTAAGAATTTCACGCAGATTTTCGCAGATGTAAAGACGCAGATTCACGCAGAAAAGGCTAATTTGCGAAAACCTGCGGTTAAATCTGCGTTCATCTGCGAGAAAAAAAACATGACACAACCCAAAGCAACTTCTTCCATCATATTTAACATTCAGGCGGGCAAAAGTATCGGAGATATTTGCCTCGGCGATAGCTTGCACAAAATCAGCCCATATATACAAGCCGAAGGTACTCCTTCCGACTACCAAAAAGAGTATGAAGTATTCGAAAATTATGGTTATAAGCCCCTTGATTACCTGCAATTTCACATAGGTTTTGACTATGTGCAGGTATTTGATGAGGCAGATAAGCCCGCATATCCCATTTTTAAATTGTATTTTAAAAATGAGGCTTTAGTGTTTATGATTATTACTTCTTATGGCTCCGATATTTTTAATTTAGCGGCTTGCCAACGCATGTTTACGGAAAAAAATATCGCTTTTGGCTCGTCTATTGCCGATTTTACCCGCGTCTATGGCGACAACTACGCCCAACATGTGTATGGCACTTATAATGGAGATTTTATTTATCCTGAACAGGGGATTTCCTTCATTGCAGATGAAGGGGTAGTAAGAGTTATTCGATTATTTCAACCCATGAATGGGGCTGAAAGTCAGGCAGTTAGGGATAAATATGCTATATGAAAATTTACTGCCATTTAAAAAATGTCAGCTACGGGGAAGGCATAGATTCAGGCTTCTGCCAACAATTTTGCTACGATTTCTGGCACGCCTTCTGTCCCTTTTTTCTCTATAAATTGAATATTCCTACGATGAGAAATGTGCGGCTTGTTCGGGTCTATTATATAAATAGGAACATGATTTCCTACATAACTCACCAAGCCTGCGGCAGGATATACCACAAGTGAAGTGCCAATCACTAACATAATATCCGCATTTTCGGCGATTTCTGCCGCTTTGTCCATCATTGGCACAGCTTCGCCAAACCACACAATATGTGGGCGCATCTGCTCGCCATCTTCTGCCAAATCACCTAAGACAATATCCCCTTCAAGCTCATATATTTTATGGCTGTCTTTCACGCTTCTACCTTGATTGAGCATCCCATGTAGATGCAAAACGTTTTGAGAACCCGCTCTTTCGTGCAGGTCATCTACATTTTGCGTAATTATCTGAACCTCATACTTTTGCGCCAATTCTACTAAGGCATAATGTCCCGAATTAGGCTTGACTTCGCGGGCTTGTCGGCGGCGTTGATTGTAAAATTCGAGTACCAAAGCAGGGTTTCTGCGCCAACCTTCGGGCGAGGCTACGTCTTTTATATCATGGTTTTCCCATAGTCCATTCGAGTCTCGAAAGGTGCTAATACCACTCTCTGCACTGATGCCTGCGCCTGTTAAAACAACTATTTTTTTCATTTTACGTGTAAAATATGTCTTTTTCGGTTTGAAAAGCCGCTCAATAAAATCGGATAAAAAGCAAGAAAAAAACGAAAAGAATTAGTTTGTATTGAAATTGAGGTCAAACGCTTGTCCTGATATGGCAATAGCATAGATATGTGTAAGTATTTTCCGCCTAACTGCCGTTAAAGCGACTGTTAGGCGTTTGGCTATTTGGCTTAAAATCTATTTCAAATAAAATATAGGAATATTCCCAAACAACTTGATAGGCGTAAAAGGATGCTGTTTGCCGCCTGTGAGTTCCTTCACTCTTTCGGAAACATACAAGTCCAATTCGTTCAAATCTATCGCACTATTTTGATTATAGTCTGCTTTGCCCTGCATACAGCCTTCCAAAAGCGCTTTGGTAAATGCCCCATGTCCCCAAGATTTTTTCTCATACGAATATTCTTTTCCAGAAGAAGAAGTCATTATGCAAATGCCGGGTTCTGCGTTAGAAATTTCCTTGACAATGTCATCTACAGAAACGTCTTTGATAGCGGCAAATTCCAACAAATCGCTGCCAGATTGCCCGCTATGACAAGCGTCCATAAAGATGAGTTTTTTGCAAGGAGTGCCGTTTATTCCGTTAGTTATATCTTTGATATTGAGGGCAGTAGCAAACAAACTTACAGGACTAAAGTCGTAAGGAAGTAGGTACAAATTGCCTTTATTATCCAAAGCTCCATGCGATGAAAAGAACATAATTACCATGTCTTTTTGCGTAGCTTCGGACTCCACCCAACTAATTGCCGTTTTGATATTGACCAAAGTCGCATCTTCGTTGAGGAGTTTTTTCATTTCTACTTTGTTAAATAACTTGCCTTTGAGCGTCCCAAACATTTCTGCAATCGAATCTGCATCAGAATGGGCAAAAGTGAGGTTATATTTATTGTCGCTATACTCCGAAACGCCTACCGCTAAGATATACAAATTGGGTTTCATCATGTTTTTGGTATCTTCGCCCGGCTTAGGAGTAGGCTTCGGTGCAGGAGGTGTAGGTTTTGGCTTAGTTGCAGTATTACTTGCCAAAGATGCAGGTTGCACATTTTTGAAAGAACCTCTACTTGTCATCGTAATGCCCCACATATCCATTCCGCCTGCCGTTTCATTTGTGGTGCTACCTGCTACAAAAAATCCGCCTTCTTTGAGCGGAACTATCGCATATCCTACCTCATCTTTGTCATTTGTGGTATTTTTTTCCCAAATAACTTCTCCTTTTGCGTCAATATTCACCACCCAAAGTCCTGATTCTGTAGCAGAATAAGGAACTGTATAACCTGTAACTGCCAAAGTGCCATCAGCCGCCTTCACGATGCGCGAAAAAGCATCTGTACCAGAACGTCCATACGTTTTGTCCCACATCAACGAGCCGTCCCGATTGAGCATAAGCACCTCACCGTCCAATTTGCCATTGCCCTTTGAAGCCGTCCAACCTGCCACCGCAATCTTGCTTTCCACCAATTCTATAACAGACCTTGCTTCCTCATTTTTCTCTCCGCCAAAGGTTTTTGACCAAACTTCTCTTCCAGCATCATCCACTTTGACCACATACATATTCGCATCATTGCTAATCTTGTCTTTCGTAGCACCTACTACTATCATTCCCCCTGTTTTGCAAACCGTTATCGCATTTCCCACGTCATCGCCTTCGCCGCCAAAGGTTTTCATCCAGATTTGCTTGCCATTTGCATCAAATTTGACTACCAAAATATCGTCTTTGCTCTTATTGTCTTTGCTAAAAGAACGGGTCATGCCCGTAGCCACAAAGCCGCCATCAATTGTTTGGGCAATACCATTGAATTTATCCCCCTTACCAGTGCCTACTTTTTGCTCCCATTTCACATTTCCTTTAGGGTCGAGGCGCACAATCCACGCTTTATTTACATTAGAAGGAATCTCGGTCGTAAAGCCTGCAAGCATAAAATCGCCTTCTCTTGTAAGTGAAATATCCCCTGCAATATCATGTCCCGGTCCGCCAAGCGTTTTTTCCCAAACCTTATTTCCATTTCTATCTATGCGTGTTACCCACAAATCCGCCTTTCCCACCGATTTAGAATAGGTATATCCCGCCATCACATAGTCTCCGAGAGCAGTCTGCACCGCCCCATTTGCGACATCATTTTGCGCACCGCCCAATTTTACATTAATTAAGGTCTGTGCCGATACGGAATATAAGCTGCAAACCGAAAGCAATAGCACCGCAAATTTGTTGAGTTGTTGGAATAAAAACATGATTTGTTTGTTTGGTCGTTTAGTAATCAACATTGTAAGGTCTTATAACGCATAAAGCCCTACTTTTGATACACTTATTGTGCAAAAAAGCCACAAAGTTACCGATTTTGTGTCAAAATCGCATAATAATGTGCAATATATTGCTTTTTATTATAAGCAACAAAGATTATACCAAGTATTTTTTTGTCATGCCTTAAAAAAGCCGCAGCTATCCTAAAAAAACGCTATATTTGCCGATAAAACAAAAGGTACCAGACAAGGACAAATAGATAAACACTCAATAGACAATTATTATCAGGACTTACGCATTTGCCCCGAATTTTCACGAGTTAGGGCTGTTAGGAAAGAAACTTAACTAAAATAAGTAGTACATACTAAATAAACAAGGTTAAGATATTGGTTGTATTGCTGGTGCAAGCGTCCGCTTGTACCTCCTTTCTTGAAGCGTCCGCTTCGAGGATGGAAGCGGACGCTTCAAGAAACTGCAACAAGCGGACGCTT
>JAYUZN010000272.1:0-6263 GCA_043751755.1 Bacteroidota bacterium
AAAGGGAGGTTAGGGGATACATATCAGCACAAATATTTTCAAATAACATTGAGAATAGGGATTACTTGTGCCATAACTTTTTGCCCTGCGTAAGTCCTAGTATTTTTAACCCCCCAAGTTTATTTTCTAGTACTTGCCACCAACGCCGATATTGACGCATTTTTCGCATTTTGTTGGCATTTGTGCGGTTGGCTGCGAAAATTGACGGCAATATACTTGTTGGCAGAATTTTTTATTCTTTTTGAAACATTAAGCAAATCCTTATATTGTAATACCAATCTTGCTTTTTCCCTTTTTGGGTAAAGACAATGTAAAATGACCGATTTATAGGAGAGCCTCTACTCCATTTTCTTATATCCAGAATATCTATAATGCCTCCAATTCCAGAACCATATATAATTTTATGTGTCAAATTGTTTCTACAATAATCGGGGGCTACTGTTCCACCATACGAAGTTCTTACTCCCTTAATTAATATAGAGTCTCGTTCTAATTTTAATGAATCGAAATAACAATGAACTTTTAAGTCATTTGTATTTTTACCTATGTATATGGGCAAATTAAATGTATTTAAAGTATCTATAGATTCAATATATAACTTTATAACACTGTGTTTTTCATCTACCATATAAACAACCTGCCCTTCTATATGGTTATATAATTGTATCAATACCCCAAATATTATGAAAAATTTTATTGTTTGTCTCATAAATACTTCTTTAAAAATAGTCCTAAAAACATAATTCCATGATAAACATTACATTGATACAAATAATCCGTTTTGAAATCGCCACTATTTATTGTTTGTCCTAATACACCACTAAAAAAATAGCCATTAGGCTTTTCTTTCATTTCAGTCATTACCTCAGCTGTGTCGTCAGGCGTAATGTGAGTATCCTCTGGCAGGTATTCTAAATTCCCTTGGTCAAATTCGTGAATTAGGACAGTTGTTAATGGAACAGCACAGATTGTCCCATAAGAATTTTGTATCCCGATATAGCCTGCGTATCCTTGCCAAAAACCTTTTTTCCAAATACCATTACCCAGTACAATAATAGAACCTTTCTTCATTTTCTGTAAAACTTCTATATTTTCTTTCAGCCAAATAAATTCTGGAGATGTATTTAAAAATACATCTTGTTGCAAAAAATCGAATAAAGATACCAAGAATGGAATAACAACTTCTATGTTCTCGTTAACAGGCTCATATCCCTTAAGGGTTGGAGCTTTGACGTTTCCGACCTCTCCGTCAAAATCTCCATACAATGCTATTTTTGTTATACTGAGAAGAAGTGATTCTACTTGCACATTATTTTCTCCACAATAGGCTAGCCAGTCTTTTGATATGGGTAAAATAATTACGTTGTTTTGTGCAATAAAAGTATCAAAGTAGTAAGATAGAAAAGATATTACTTTATTAATTGAAATAACATTATTTTGGTCGTTTATTAATGATTCTTCAGCATAATATTTGGCACAAACTACATTAAAAGAATCACTATTGTTATCTGTTTTTAGCTTCTTAATAGCCATAATTACGTCAGTATAGCATTTATTAAGTATTGTGTGACCTCCTCCTTTTATTTTTCTAAGCTCTATTTCGTATAGAAGTCTTTCACTATCATTAATAAATAACATGAGTGAGTTTTCATCAGAATCTGTGTATATAAGTTCAAATGCACCTATTTCTATATACCCTTCCCTATACCTGCCTTTCCAAAACAAAATAACCCAGTTAAATTCCTTACTATTTATGAAATATGTGTCAATAATCACGACTTTTGTACCGCGTGGAAGTTGAATAGGGTTATTTTCCAAGCCTATTTCATATTTCTCATCTAAGGAATCGTAAACGATTCCTATACCATTTTGATTACTCAACTGAAAGTTTAATGTGCTATTTTTATTTCCTAATTTCCAAACAACTCGGTTAGGCGAAAATTTATTTCTATTTCTTTTATTTTTTCGTGGAAATAAGTCCAAAGAGGCTTGCAGTAGCTTTACGCCTTCAATTCTTAATACAGATTCTTCTGTTATAGGCAATAGTTCTCCATTGATGGATTGAACAAAGGGAAGTATTTGTCCATATTTAGGAAAAGCTTTATAGACCACTTTTGCTACTTTTTGAAATTCCCCTACAATGTCTGGCTCGCCTAATAAATTGAACATTTTTTTTCTTGTAACGGTCTTGGTAGGCAAGCGCAAATACTGCAATTCTAGTAGTTTATTCCCTGATATTCGTACAACGATTTCATTACCCATTACTATAGATTTTTCTTCAGCCACAGTATGCTCCCATTTATCATCTACAGGCTTTACATAGTCCACAGAAGGCAGTTCAATACGATAATGAAACTCCCATATTTTTGCTTTGTCTGAATAAGCGGATTGCTCAATGGCAATAGTATTTTGTATTTTTTGATATTTCCCAAATAAAATGGGAAATCCTTCGGGCAATTGTTTTGCTTTTATTGCATTTTCTATTTTTTCATTCGCATTCTTGAAAGCTAATTTTACCAAGTCTTCTGCCTCGCTTTGAGTTTGGCTAAATAGATTTAAATCCTTTAACTTTTCTGTATTTAATCTATATCGCCAATAACCTGTTTCTTGGTCTATGTAAAAATTAGCAAACCCGTAGGTTTCTTGGTCGGGTGTAAAACCAAACAATAAACTCGCTATTTGTCGCGAATGACTTACGATAAGTGATGCAGAAACTGTTTCGTAAACCCGTATTTTTTTATAGTTAAATTGTTCTGTCTGTGGACTCATTATTTTAAAATATTGATGATACAAAGATATAACCTTTTTTCTGATTAACCTTTTTTATTTTCTGCTAACGCTGGGCTTGCTTGACGTCGCCACTTGCGCAGCCGATTTGTAGCGTTGGCATAAGTGGCGATGTGCAGCAAGCCGTATGTTGGTGGCGTTTTTTATTTTACACTAAAGCAATAGCCTTGTTTCGCATATTCTTGTTGAACAGAATACCCTAAATATTGCTCATAAAGATGCAAATTAGTACTATCATTATCCAGATTAATCGCATAGTTTGCTCGGTCGCAGTTTCCTTCGATGCCTCTTTCCACATTTACGGCATTTGCAATAAATAGTGCATAGACTCCTTTCTTTTGGGGAATTATCCCAATTTTAAAAATATAGTTTTTATCATCAGTCTCACACTGTATTTGCCTAATCCAATTGGGCTGCTTTTCATCTGCATATTCTCTGCCTAGCATACTAAAATAATGGAAATCTTGCGCTGAATGAATTGGGTCATTATCCAAAGTCGAATCTATTCTAAAAAGATAAATTAGTGTTCCCATATATTTAGCAAGGCTATAATCTACAGTATCCTTTATATTCACATCATACGATTTGAAAGGGATTTCTCCCTCAAACCATAATGTATCGCCGATGCCATGCAAAGAAAGGCAAGGATTAAACTTTGCACTTGCCTCAAAATTATAGCCATCTCGACTTTTGCAAGGCGTTAAGCCTTTAAGTGGGCACCCTTCTAAAAGAAAGGATGCCCAAATTATGAGAAATAGTATCGTTCTATCAGTAACCATAGCCTTGAAACAAATCATTTACTTGTGTTTGTTGATTATTCCCATTTTGCGATAATAACATATTCCTAAATGCAACAGGGCTTTGCACATTTGAGGTTAAAGCATTGAAAAATTGTTGATTGCTAAAACCATTTGCGTCATCATCAACAGGAAAGTTTTCATTTGGTGTATTGTCTATCAAATCCCACATAACGCCTATAGGCATCCATCTTGTAGCATCATTAGCTAAATTAGGATTATATTCTTCTAAAAACACAATATTACTGCTTTGAGTGGCAGATTTTATTAGCGACAATGCTGTGTTCGCTTGATTTACAATAGGGCTTTGACAATGCGCTTGCCCATACTGTAAATCTGTAAAAAAGTGCCCTATATGATACCCCCAACTTTCTATAATTGCACACCTACCTGCACCTGCAAGTGTTCCATCTCCGTATGGGTTATTAAAATCGTTAATAGCAGCAATATATCCTATATTGGCAAGCCACATATTATTGCCCACCTGACCAAAATGTGCTGCATGCGCCATTTCATGATAGGCAATTTCTTTTACAAAAGCTGTAGGCATTACTTGACCAGCAACAATATCATATCCTACCATCACATCTGGGGCATAACTATGCAAAGTCGCCCCAACTATTGACGCTCCAATCGCAGCTAAGGAACCGTTTCTAATTAAAACAACGGATAAATAAGTAGCCCATGTAACATTTGAAATGACACTTGTTTGCAAGATTTTGTGCGCCATTGGTGCCGCTCCCGCATTTGTAAAGGTAGTAGTAAGGATTTTTAACTGAGTGGGAGGCAAGCCAATATTTTCTTGTGCAGCAAAAGCGAAAAATTCTTGTACAGCATTTTGAACGGTTGCTGCTGCCCAAAGTCGTTGTTGTTCACTATTATTTGTTGCAGCATTTTTATCTTGATTGTACTCAATGCAAATGTTGTTAAATGCGCCTGCAAATTCGTAATTATTATCTTTCACAATCTGTGAAACTTTGTTGATAGTCCACTCATTTAAGCCTCTGATAGCTGCTCTACTATTCTCAAATTCTACCGATAAATGTACAATGCTTTGAATGCTACTCACACCATTCATTCCATGATAGTCTCCATCAAATGGCGATTCAAAACTTTTCGTAAACTGAAAACAGCCATTATCATTGGTTTCAACCTTTTGGCTTGTAAACCAACCATTTGAGGCTTTTACGGTTACTCGTTTCACCCCGACAAGGCTCGCAAGTTGCGTATCTTCTACTTTTACTCCGCCAGCAGGATACAACACATTGCTATTTACTGGGCAGCCGCACGCGGTTGTGGGAGTTACTCCACCTCCTCCAGCAGGCGGACCTGTCCAAGGAGGAGTATTGGGGTCTGTTCCATTTACAATGCAATCTGGGAAACCTGGGTCTTCGGGAGAGCAGGGCGGGTTTTCGCCTACATTCCCGCCGTTTCCGCCATTCTGCACGTAGGGTTCGTAATCGCTAGGAGCTTCTCCCACCAAATAAAAAGCAACTCTTGTCAATTCCAAACCATCGGCAGCCAAGAATAACTCCGCCAATATTTCATGTTCAATATTGGGTAATGCTCTATTGGGCTTTACTACACAATATTGCCAAGTAATCTCATGAGCGGGAACAGTTGGGTCATGATAATGATTTCCTTGCAAGTCTATCTCATATTCCATCGGAGTGTCCGTCAAATCGAACCCTAATTCGATTAATTGAGCCAGTTCGTCATCACTATGAGGCAGAAATCGAACATAGACATCTGTAGTAGGAAGCAAGTTGATAGGCACATTGTACAGACTATTCCATGCTTCTGTCATCGTGGAAACCGTATAGGGGTTTCCTTTTTGTCGCCCTAAAACGGTCATAGCAGTTGTTTCTGGGTCGTGCAGCAACCGTTGGCTTGCCACACCAGATTTACCTTTGTCATTCGGAGACAAAGATTCTTTTTTGTTACAGGAAATTGCCACAAGCAAGAGCAGCAAATACCCCCAAAATGATAACTTTAGTGTTTTCATAACGCTAAATTAATGGTTTGTTGAATATGAAACAAATTTTTGAATGATTTTATTTTTTAATTGCCACCAACGGCTGGCGTTGCCGATTTGCCGCCAAGCTTGGGCTTTGTGCTTCGGCTGGGCGGCATTTTCGGCAATGCTTTTGTTGTCAGAAGTTTTATCATTTTTTTAAACGCTTCCGACTTTTTTATGCATCCAATTAAAATTATAGCTCATTCTAATGCCGCACCTTAACATAATAGACGCTAAATCTTGTTCAAATGGTAGTAAGTAAACATTAGATTCAATAAAAGTGCTAACCCCTATTCTTTTATGAGGATAATATGTATAATTCAAGCAACTTGATAGCCCTAATTGATATGCTCTATCAACATAAAATCCGTACTCTCCGCTTGGATATATAAAAAAATAGTTTTCATATGCTCTCCTTACACTTAGTCCTGCATCTATCCCTAATTTGAAAGTAGGGGTATTAATCAATACTCGCCCTACTCGGCTACTCAAAATAAAATAAAGACCACCGTAAGGTTTTGACGTATTCGGATTATCTAAGATTGATTTTGTAGAATCAGCCAACAAAAAATTTGCAGATTCAAAGCTCAATTCAGAATGTATATAAGTCTTATCGTTTAATGAAAAATGATATAACAAATTTCCATCTTTCGTCACTAGAC
>JAYUZN010000273.1:0-2114 GCA_043751755.1 Bacteroidota bacterium
GTAACATTTATAAGCCCTTCCTGCCCTGCTGCAAGCGATTTTGAGGGCAAATATTGAAGGTTTGTAAATACCTTTTCATTTACAGGTGCATCTGTAAAAGTGATGGTTTCATTGCCCGTATTTTTGATGCGAAAAGTCATCTGACGGGTTTTGTCTGTGTCGATTACGCCTACTTCTTCTGCATTTTTTTCAAAAGAAATGTTGCCCTGTGGGAAAGTGTAGTTGTACAAAGACTTTTGAACCTGTGCAGCGTGGTCATGCCCTGCATGATTTTCCTCCTCCTTTTGCTCGGTCTCCTTCATTTCGCCTTTGATGGTCAAAATAACAGGCGGCTGCGTCGTGTCATATATAACGGTAATGTTTTTGGTAAACTGGCCTACCCGTTTCGCATCATAGCTTACCGCAATTTCGCCTTTTTCATTCGGTTTTACAGGCGTACTTGTCCAATTCGGGGTAGTACAGCCGCAAGAAGCCTTCACACTTTTGAGTGCCACGTCTTTCGTATCCATATTTTTGAACACAAAGGTAAAATCCGTAGGCGTACCTTTGTCATGCACCCCAAAATCGTGGGTAGTCTCCTCAAATTTGATTTTGTCTTGAGCAAAAGAGACAACAGATAATGCGATAATCGCAAAAAAGAAAAGAATAGTTTTTTTCATATTGATTTGATATGTTATAAATACGATTGAATAATATATTGAAATACCCCCAGAATCTTCTCAATATCAGAGAGATAATACGTTTCATCATGAATGACAACCTGCTGCCCCACCAACTTCATAAATCTCCATTCCCCGCCTGTAGCTGCACAACCATAAATATAGGGCTGTGGTTTGCCTTTTTGCGCATTAAACAGTTGGGCTGCATACATTTGTGCCAAACACTGCCCTTGTCCATAATCTATATCTTGGTCTTTTGCTTCTGTGAGCGTGATGATAGGTGCTTGCATGACCGACTTTTTGGGGTGTTTTGCGATAAAAAAATCGCAGGGACCCGCAAGGTCTTTTTTGTCATCAACATACAAATCTTCGCCAGAATACAAAGTTACATTTCCCTTAAAATAGAGCGAAATCTCCAACAAAATAGGCGAAATAATGCGCTCAGATTTGCTTTTCTCATTGGTTAAAGGCATTTCTTTGGCAAGTTCCAAACTCTTTTTGAGCCAATCCGAAGGGGCTAAATCCTCCCTATTCGGAAATAAATTGTCATTTATTTCTTCTATTTCGAGTCGGTCTAAGGCTTGTCTAAGTGTTTTGAAATTGCTGTAGCCCATATTTTAGAATATTTGAAGTACAAAATTAGTGTTTTTTTGTGAGAGATGTATTATTTAACATTTTTTTGGGAGAATTTAACAAGGAGGGGAAACGGCAAGTAAGATATAAAAGTAGCTAACAAGAAGGTAACGCAAGGTAAAAGCATATTCCCAAATTCCCAAATATATGTTCTTTTTTTGGATTAAACAGCCAAAAAAGGGGTTTGAATAGGGAAATACGTCCTTCCTATACCTCCACCACTTGTCCTTCTGTTATATAATACAAAAAGCCTTTCACATTTGGATAACCCATTTCGCTCATTCTCAACATATAAGCCTGCACTTGCTCCGCATATTTTGCGTTTACAAGTCCCGTTTTGTAGTCAATAATAAGCGTTTCGTGCGTGCCAATCAAAATCCTATCTGGGCGATACGACTCGCCATCAGCACACAAAATCTCCGCTTCATTGCGAATTTCCCACTGCGAAGAAAACCAATTTGCTGCAATAGGGTGTGTTACAATTGTTTTTAATTTGGCAGAAATGGCAGGAATTTGCTGACTTGTAAGGGTTCCATTGTGTTGTAAAGCCTGCAAAGCGTTGCCAATATCTTGCGGAAGACGCACTTTGCTCAAGGCTAAATGCAGCATAATTCCCGTTTGTATTTTCTCGTCTTGGTCATTTTTGATAGAACGAAACACCTGATTGCCCAATGTGCGTACCCGAATGATGTTGCGCCAGTCCTCGACAGGCTGAACAATCACCGATTCGTGCATGTTATCCGCTTCTTTTTCCTCTTTATGGTCGAGGCGCAGCGTTTCTTTATAGGAAATTGCCTCCCCCATCGTGTAAGTTCCAGCTTC
>JAYUZN010000274.1:0-10910 GCA_043751755.1 Bacteroidota bacterium
CCCGCATTATTAGCTGCAGCTCCCCCTGTAATAGAAAATAAACCTGCGCCAATAATTGCGCCAATGCCTAATGCCACCAAACTGGGCGCGCCCAAAGTCCGTTTAAGCCCTTTTTCTTCTCCTGAAGCCTCTTTGAGTAATAGGGCTAAGGGCTTTTTAATCCATAAATTTGCCATGTGTCGATAATTGAGAATTGAAAATTGAGAATTGAAAATTAGGATAACTCATTTTATAGGTTAAAATCAGTATCATTTAGCTTTTCATCTGCGAAAATCTGCTATCATCTGCGAAAATCTGCGAGACCCTAATGCGGCTGCTAATGTACAACTTTTCGGCTATTGCGCAAACATAAAAGCAAAAAAAGCGTTTATCCTACATAATTTGGAATAAAAAACAGTCGTATGAAAATCGTAGTAGCCATTACAGGCGCAAGTGGCAGCATCTATGCCAAACAATTATTGACGCAACTTGCCCTTTTTCCCGAAGTAGAAGTAGGCATTGTGATGTCAAAAAATGCCCCTGACGTATGGAAACAGGAAATAGGCGAGGAAATGGTCTTTTCTCCGCGTTTTAAGGTCTATGAAAGAACAGATTATTTCGCGCCTTTTGCCTCTGGCTCGGCAAAATACATGCAAATGGTCATTGTCCCTTGTTCTATGGGAACCTTGGGCAGGATTGCGCAAGGCATTTCGGACGACCTTACCACAAGGGCAGCAGATGTTATGTTAAAAGAACGAAGAAAATTAATTTGTGTAATTCGCGACACGCCTTTAAATCTCATTCATATCGAAAATATGCGCACAGTAACCATGGCAGGCGGAATTATTATGCCAGCAGCTCCCTCTTTTTATTCCCGCCCCACGACTTTGGAGGAATTAGCAGATACTGTAGTACAACGGATTATTGACCAATTGGGCTTAGAAGGAGAAGCCTATAGGTGGGGAGTTTGATAAGGATTTTTTAGGGTGGCGCACCTTTCAAAGGTGCGCCACTCTAAAAAGCATAGCAGACAGCCCTCTTACCTCAGCAACAACACCCAGCCTTTTGCCGCTTTTTGCACATTCCCCGCCAACTTTTGTTCCTCATATTCAATTATATAATAATATACCCCCGTTGCCGCATCTTTGTTATTTCCATCTATTTTGCCATTCCAAAGTTGGTCTATATTATTGCTATTTTTATGCACAAGCGTCCCCCAACGGTCATAGATATGAATGTTTTTGAGAATGATAGAACGCACAGAAATAGGCGAAAAGTAGTCATTTCCGCCATCATTGTTCGGCGAAAAAACATTAGGCAACTGAAAATCAGGGCAATAATCCACACAAATAGGCGACATCAATTCCGAAGTTACCCCATAAATATTGGTCGCTGTAACAGAATAACAACCCGCAAAATACTGCGGATTTGTGGCATAATCTAAGGTAAAAGTAGTGTCATTTGTGAAGTTATAGGGCAGATTTGAGATAGGCACATAAGGTCCATCATAATCTACAGCATATAACAAAGTCAAGCCTCCAACCAAATCATCACAAATATCTGTTTGCTTTTGAATATGGATAACATGCTTATATTCAGCACAATTGCCCGCCACAGTTATCGTAGGATTGCAAGGTGGCGCATCATTTCGGGCAAACGCACAATCCGTATTAGAATCATTAAACAAAGGACTTTTGATGCCCGTAACATTGTGGCTGCCTGTTGATTTTACATAATAACAATAACGAATATCAGGATTTAAACCCGTATCTTGATAAAAATAACTGCTACTTCCTGTTGCAGAAATAGTCGCAATCAAGCTATAAGCTCCTCCATTTTCGGAGCGAAATAGCTCAAATTGCGTGTTAGTCCACGAAGGATAGCTTTTCCAATGAATATCCATAAAACCCTGACCTGCAAGGACTTCCAAGAAAATACTTGAACTCACATTTTCCCCTTTTCCGCCTGTATAAACCAAAGTCCCCAACGCATCAAATACCTCTACTCGATAGTTGTAGCCCCGTATTTCTGTATTCAAATGGGCATCTATAAAAGTGGTATCATCAATATTTTGCGCAGCGATTTCCAACGCAGGATATTGATTATTATTGCCTCTATACAATTTATAGGCAAAAGGAGCCGTATAAAAAGGGTCTATTTTATCAGGTTTTGACCATTCTACCGCCATTTCGCCTGTCGCCGTTTCGGTTTGAAGTACGCTTGCCTGTGTCAAATACAAGGTATCTGCCTCCAATGCCACACAAGCCATGTCAGTCGCACAGCTTTCTACATTCGGATTATAGCTTTCGCCGAACATGGCAGTTACCACATAACATATTGCATTCGCAAACAAATCAGTGATTCCATGCAAGCTATCTTGATAGGTAGTATTTGCCCAACCTGCTTGATAATGAATGAGTTGAAAGCCCGCACTTGAAGGGCTTTGGTCGCAACAAATGGTATCTTGCGAAAAACTATTATCTCCCAATTTGCGGTAAATACGGTAGCCTACCGCATTGCTACAAGCCGAAGCCGCCCAATTTAAAGTAATCATATTTGGAGCTTTTGTGGCAGTTAAGGTCGTCAAAGGCGGCGGCGTAACCTTGATACTCACTGCTTTATGCGCAGAAAGCATAGAATTTCCGGGCGCACCATAATAGCTATAATTGTCATGTGCATAAAAATCTACTTGATACGGATTTTTGCGGATATTGTCGCAAATCGTAATCCATTCTACCTGTCCTTTAATAGTATCGCTATAAATGCCTACGGGTAAGGCATTTGCAAGCGGATTTGTGAGGGAAATTGTGGCAGGATTGATGACCGCAAAAGGTCCATTATTGCCCACATTTGCATTGTTAAGGGCTAAATATACAGAATCTATGCTATCTCTATCATACGCCAAAAAGTCGAAACGCAAGGTATCCGTTGCTGCCACACAAGTGTCCGTTATCGTCTCAATCACAGGCGGATTGTTGGGGCAGGACTTGACAATTATCACCATATCTCGCAGTACGTGCCCCAAAGGTACGCCATTTCTATATTCTGTAACGGTATATGCAATGTTATAAACGCCAATACTTTGCGGAGTTACCCAAGTCATTACGCCTGTATGGGCATTTATGGAAAGGGAGCTATTGCCAAAAGCAGGATTGTCGGGAAATTGATAGCCTGTAGCAGGAATCGGCGAAAAAGGACCATTATCCGAGTCATATTGCTGCGAAGGAACTAATTGATACACAAGCGAATCGCCATCGGGGTCGTAGCCGCCAGGGTTATGCGTCCATATTTTGCCTACACAAGCCTCGTCTAAAGGGCGATTGAGCAGCACAGGCGAGCTATTGCTGCCTACTAACGGATTTGTTATGAAAAGCTCGGTTTCTATGTAAAAATTAATGTCTCCAGGATTGGTAATATTTTTCACATCAGCCCGTCTTGTTGGGTCAAAATAACGAATCAAATATTTGCCAGAACCAGGAAATGTATAGTTTGTTCTATAAATATTTTCTTTAACGGTTTGATAAATGGCAATGCCAAGATGGGCATTTCCCACCACACAAGAGGGTTCTAAGACCCCATTTTCGCGCGGAATATCGGCGATTTCGGCGATTTTGATGCCCGAAGCATTCCAGATTTCTAAGGTAGCCGAGCATCTATCTACCTGCGCAGGGGCAGGGTCGGTGTAGGTCGTGAGCAAAAGTTCATATTTATTGGTCGCTTTATAAGTAGTCGTAATCTGCCCCGCTAAGTTGTGGGAGGCATAAGAAAATATGGGCAACAGGCAAAACCACAGCAACAGCAAGCAAAGACGAGCAGGTGAGGAAACAGGATAGGTATTATACATGCTAAAAATAGTCTAAAAATGAATGATACGTGGCGAATTGTGCGGATTCACAATTCCTAAGATGCAAATATACAAAAAAAGTGGGAAAAGGGATTTTTTTTGTTTTTTTTGGGGAGATTGCGCCTACCCCGTATCTCCGATTTTCTAAATCGGAGGCAGTACCCCGTATCTCCGATTTTCTAAATCAGAGGCAGTACAAGTGCCTCCGATTTAGAAAATCAGAGGTACGCCCCTCTCAAAGGAAAGAAATGAAAAAAAGTGAAAAAAAAATTTGTAATCTCCAATAAAACCCTTACCTTTGTACCATCATTGAATACGGAAGGTGTAGCTCAGTCGGTTAGAGCGTCGGTTTGTGGTTCCGAAGGTCGTGGGTTCGAAACCCATCACTTTCCCAAATTTTTCATAGAGTATTGATTATTAAATTGTTGGAAAACGTTTTCTGAAAAGGGAACGTTTTTTTTGTGGGCTTCACGCAGATTTTCGTATTTCACGCAGATTTTCGCAGAGGTAAGCAGATAACGCAGATATAGGCATTGCACCTGATGGAACCGCCCTACAAAATAAGCTTCTTCCGACTTTTGACCAGAATCTCTGACCCTTCTGCCACAAGCACCGAAATCGGCGGCTGTTCCAACATTTCTTGAAAAACTTTTCCATACAATTTCGCCAATTCACATTCAATTTTGTAGGATTTTACAGGAAAAATGTCCCAACGGGGGTGCGCAACTTCGTACTCAAAAGTCGTTGTTGAATCTATGCGTGTGTAGCCCCAATAATGTTCTGTTATAAATTCTGCCTCCGTTCCTGCCGCCATTTTGAGCGGTTTTGCGGCGGTTTCTACTTCAATTTTGTTCCAAATCCCTTCAAATTTCCAATTATAGGCAAGGTTCATAGTATCTTCTATGATACTTTTTGAATGAGACATCGGCAATGTTATATAATGTTCTTTGTAAATAATATTTGCTACAGCAGAAATCATGACTTTTGGGACAATTTCTTTTATAAAAACAACAGCCCTTCGCCATTCATTGTCCACTTTTCTGCGCACATAGAAACGTAGGTTTATTTCTTCAAAATGCGTATGAAAAGGGATAGGAAGCCCCAACAATCGCACATTTTCAAACATAAATCCTACCAAGCTTACGTAATGCATCCCATTCCAAGTGTCTAATTCTGTGCCTTTTGGCAGATATGGCAGGAGGATTTCGGGCGAAACGGCGTAGTTTGCCATTATCAGGTTTTTCCATGCCGCAGAAAGAAAGGTGTTTGCCATATTGAAAGGTTGTGGTTCACGCAGATTTTCGCAGATTTAACCGCAAATTTTCGCAAATTTCTCTTAATCTGCGGGAATCTGCGTCCCTATCTGCGAAAATCTGCGAGAAATTATTACGATAAAACAAAATTTTTATATGTATAAATTATGTGGTTTTTTTAAAATACAGTTTTTGAAGTAAATTAAGGTACAAAATTTGCTTACGAATATTAACAAAAAATTGCTTACTATTGTTGTCTCAAATTTAACATTTTTCAGCAGGTAGATTTGCGGCGGATTTCTCCATTTTCAATTATCAATTTTCCATTAATAAGTACGAGTAAGAAATAATCTAAACATATATTTTCGATATATCTTATTGATTATGATAAACTTATATTAACTTTCAACTCTCAACTTATAACTTTCAATTAATACAGGCTATGACTAAAATATTGCGGAATTTTATCTATGCTTTTTCCATGCTCACTGTGGGCATATTTTCGGGCTTCAAATTAGAAAGTGCTTTTCGCACAGAAGCAAGTACGGATATTGACAAAGGGCTGCGCAAGTTGGAGCAAGCCTTGTTTTTTATCGAAAAAAACTATATAAAACAGCCAGAACATGGCGCATTGGTCGATAATGCCGTTAAAGGCATAATTGACGGCTTAGACCCTCATTCCTTTTATATAAATGCAGAAGACATGAAAAGCATGGCGGAGAAGATGTCGGGCAGCTTTGAAGGGATAGGCATTGAGTACAATTTGATAGAGGATACCTTATATATAGCCACTGTTGTAGAAGGGGGTCCGAGCGAAAAAGGGGGGCTGATGGTGGGTGATAAGGTGATTAAGGTGGATAATGAAAATATAACGGGCAAAAAACTCAATGATGAGTTAGTGGCTTCTAAGCTAAAAGGCAAAAAAGGTTCTGCCGTAAAATTGACGGTTAAGCGAATGGGAACACAACGTTTATTGGATTTGACGGTTTCGAGAGATAATATTCCCATTCATAGCGTAGAATTTTCCTATATGCTCACGCCTACCATTGGATATATTCGCATCAATAACTTTGCAGAAACGACTTATGACGAATTTGTGGAGCATCTCAAAGATTTAAAAGCAGAAGGAATGCAGCAACTTATCCTCGATTTGCGCGACAATCCAGGAGGCTTTCTAGAAATGTCAAATCGTATTGCAGACGAGTTTTTGAGGAGTGGACAGAAAATTGTTTCTACTGATGGCAGAACTTTGGAAAGTGAGCAAGAATATTATGCTACCTCGAATCTGAGCGAATTTGAGGAGGGGGCATTGATTGTGTTGATGGATTATGGCTCTGCTTCTGCCAGCGAAATCTTGGCAGGAGCGATTCAAGACCATGACAGAGGCTTGATAATGGGCGTGCGTTCTTTTGGAAAGGGGTTGGTACAAGTGCAGAAAAAATTTGAAGATGGCTCTGCGATGCGCATTGTTATTTCGGAATATTATACGCCGAGCGGCAGATGTATTCAAAAGCCTTACAACAAATCTCACGAATCGTATCAGCACGAAATCGAAGAGCGTTTTGAGTCGGGCGAAATGTATGACCCTACAAAAGCGCATTTTCCAGATTCGCTCAAATTCAAAACCGAAGGCGGACGGATTGTATATGGCGGCGGCGGAATTTTTCCAGATATTTTTGTGGCAAGTGATACGCTTACACATAGCGAATATTTGGGCGACCTCATCAGAAATGACATTTTTCGCCGTTTTGCCTATCATTATATAGAACAAAATGTGAATTTGCTCCAAAAATATCCTCATGCTGCCCGTTTCAACTACGAGTTTAAGGCAGATAAGGAACTTATGCGTCAATTTGTTAAATTTGCTACGACAAAAAGTGTCGTTTTTAAAGAAGAAGATTATATAAAGTCGCTTCCTTTGCTGCAAACGCAGGTGAAGGCGTATATCGGCAAACGCTTGTTTCAGGCAGATGCTTATTATCCAGCCTTGCATGAGGGGGATATTGTTATTCAAAAAGCCTTAGAAGCCATGCCCGAAGCGGCGAAATTGGCGGAAAAATGCAGGGTTTCGGCAATGCGAGGAAAATAATTGGATAAGGATTTAGGATATTTGTAGCTTTGTAGCGTGGCATACTTCTGAAAAGTGTGCCACGCTATTAAACTTAAATGGGCTTACCCCAAAAAAAAGCTGTACCTTTGAAGCCAAAATATGGGACATTATTCTATTCGAGATTTAGCCTACCTTTCGGGCATCAAAGCACATACGATTCGTATTTGGGAGCAACGTTATAATATAGTTGCGCCCAAACGGACGGCTACGAATATCCGTTATTATGATGATTTTGACTTACGTAATATATTGAATATTAGCTTTTTAAACCAAAATGGCTACAAAATCTCTCATATTGCAAAACTCTCCGATACAGAAATTTTAACCCACGTAGATAAAATTGCCATTCAGCCGGCAGCCTATCCTACGCAAATTAATACGCTGATTTTGGCGATGGTCAACTTAGATGAAAGGCGTTTTCAACATATTTTGCAAGTACATGCGCAGCAAGAAGGCTTTGAAAAAACGGCTTTGCATATCATTTTTCCTTTTTTGGAAAGGGTAGGTATTTTGTGGCAAACGGGAGAAGTAAATCCTGCACAAGAGCATTTTATTTCGGGACTTATTCGCCAAAAACTCTTGGCTGCGATTGACAATATTACCGTAAAAGATGATGCAGCAAAGAAATTTCTGCTGTTTTTGCCCGAAGATGAATGGCATGAAATAGGACTTTTGTTTGCTTATTATCTCATCAAAGCACGCAACAATCGAGTCATCTATTTGGGGCAGTCACTTCCTTTTCAAGACATCGTAAGTACCGTTGCCAGCTATCAGCCGCAGGTATTAGTAAGCAGCATTACGAGCGTCCCTGCCAATCAAAAGGCGGTAGAATATGCAGAACGCTTAGTTCAAACTTTCCCGCATTGCGAAATTATCCTGTCGGGCTACCAGATTACCCGCCAAAAAGAGGCTATGCCAACTGCCGTAAAAGTCATGGGAAGTATTCAGCAGTTGATAGCATATTTGGAGACTTTGTAGGTTTATCCGTTTTCATAATATAATTTACGTATTTTGCCGCAAATTTGCACGAATTAGCAGCCCACATTCGTAAAAATTAGGGCAATTCGAGGCTATAAAAGCAACTTTTGCGTAAGTCCTACCTATTTTTTGTATCTGCGACATCTGCTTTCATCTGCGAAAATCTGCGTGAAACTACCCAAAAAAATGAGCTATCGTTTTCTGTTTTTCTCCATTTCTTGCTTATTTGTGGCTTGTAGAGGCGATATATGGGGGCGTGTGCCGCCTCATGCCGATTTTCGGGTATTGAATGACAACTGCGAAGCTCCTTGCAAGGTCGCTTTTATCAATACTTCTACAGGCACTGCCAATAGTTATAGCTGGTTTTTTGGGGTAGCAAATAGCAGTGCCGAAAACCCTGAACAGCTTTTCGAGGAACCCGGAACATATCAAATCATTTTGGGAGCAAGCAATTCGGCGGGTTTTAGCTCTACGAATCAAAGTGTTACGATTACTCAGCCGCACATTAAGCCTATTGCGCGCTTCATCAGCAGCATAAGTACCGGCAGCCCTTGCATATCTCCTTGTTTGGTAAATTTTGAGAACAAAACTCTGGGAATAGATGCCACCTATTTATGGGATTTTGGAGATGGCATCACTTCTACGGAACTTAGCCCTCCACACAGTTATTCTACAGCGGGGCTTTTTACCGTAACGCTTACTGCGACTAATATATATGGTACAGATGCTGAAAGCAAGCAAATTCAGGTTTTGCCCAATTTTACGCAGACAAAAATTCGGAATATTACCATTCAAAGCCTCACCTCTCCGCTCTCAAGCTATGACCCTAACGAAAGTTACCCCCATTCTTGCCCCGATTTGTACCTCAATGTGTCTGATTATTGGGCAGGAAACACGATTATTCAAAATAGGGATATAAATGTTTTGACTGATGTAACGACTTTGCCTGTTACGGTGACGAATCAAGATGACAAATTTTTGAATTGTTATGACAATTATTTATTAAACATATCGGACAATGACAGCCCCGCAAATGCAGCCTTAGATGGACTGTTTTTTTCTACATATCTCATAGCTGGAAGTTTTATTCTTTTTGTGCAAGAAATAACCTATCCCGACAGCAGCAAACATTGGGTAGCAAATGTGCCTTTGTCGCAGTTTTCTGCTTCTCAAGGGAATTTGGTGCTGGAGTATTTTGAGTAACGAACAAAAATTAAATAACTTGCCATTTTTCTCACCCCTAAGGCACTAAGAAACACGAAGCTATATAGTAAAAGAAGACATCTAAGCCACACTATCTCTTTCTTAGTTTCCTTCGTGCCTTAGTGGTAAATTACGATTTTATTATTTTCGTGTTCCTAAGCAAAAAAGCAGATGAATCCAACTGATTTTTATCTCAAATTGGCAGAAAATAAAGCTGCTTTATTGGAGATTGTCCAACAATTTGCGCAAACAAGCCTTATGGTTATTGGAGATATAGCCTTAGATGAGTTTGTTACGGGCGAAACAGAGCGGATTTCGCGCGAGGCTCCTGTGGTGATTGTGCGCCATGAGCAGACAAAACAGGTGCTGGGGGGCGGCGGAAATACGATGGCAAATCTGGCGACTCTGGGCGCGAAAGTACTGGCGGTAGGTAGGATAGGAAAGGACTATTATGGGCAGGCGGTTCTTCAATGCTTGGAGGAAAAAGAGATAGCTATAGAAGGCATTTTTAGCCTCCCACACTTTACCACAACCGCCAAAACTCGTATAGCTGCCCATGCGCGTCAGTCGGTTACGCAGCAAATTGTGCGCATAGATAGAAAAGAAAAACAGCCTTTTGTCGCGCCTGATGCGGCAGAAATGGCAGCCTTTATTTCCACAAATCGCCCAAAAGTAAAAGCCATTGTTTGCGCAGATTATGGAGAAGGCGTATTGGAAAAAACAGTCCTCGAAGCCGCTTTGCAGCATGAACTCGTGATTGTAGATGCCCAAAAAGACCTTTTTCGCTATAAAGGGGCGACCATTTTTACCCCAAATCTCCCCGAAGCGGAGCAGGCAGTAGGCTATTTTATTGCAGATGAAAAGACTTTGTTTCAAGCAGGAAACGATTTATTGCAGCTTACCGAAGCAAAATATATCCTCATTACGCAGGGCGAAAAAGGCATGACTTTGTTTGAAAAGGGTGAAAATGAGGTCATTATGTCGCATATTCCTGCCTTCAATCAGCGTCAAGTATTTGATGTAACAGGGGCAGGCGATACGGTTACTGCTGTGCTTGCTTTGGCACTTAGTCTGAATGCAACGGCTTGGCAGGCTGCAGTTTTGGGCAATCTGGCGGCAAGTGTTGTGGTACAAACGTTTGGAACGGCTACGATAACGCAGGAGGAATTGCGAGAAAATTTGACTCGAATGAATTACGTCACTCTGTTGGACAATTATACTTAAAACGGGATAAATTTTCCATGATTATTGCTTTTGGCTAAAGTCGAAAAGCAATGAATAGCAACTATAAACAAGTTTTTAGCTTGGTAGAGGATTCATTGCGGCGGCGTGGTTAGGGAGCTTGCCGAACTATAGCCCGCCGCAATGAGAAAGTTTATCTGGCTTATAGTATGGATAATATATATGTAGATAATATTAGTGGTATTGACTAAATAAACTATGCCGCCCCCTCTCTTATAAATATTTCGCTCCTACGGAGCTAAAAGAGTGCGGATTTTGGATATTTCTATAAACATTTCGCCCCTACGGGGCTACATTCTGC
>JAYUZN010000275.1:0-5923 GCA_043751755.1 Bacteroidota bacterium
CTATCATACCAAGAGAATGGTCCCACAAGAGTTTAAGGATAATATTCAACTTTATGTTACTTTTGATGAACAATTGCCTAAGTGGAACTATCTCATTACACCATAAACTAGAGCAAGTTAATTTTCTCGCGTCCCTAATTTAGGTTTACCTATGATTCCTGAAATACAATATTTCCTTCCATTTAGAAAATGGAAGCTACGGAAATGCAACCATTTCCCCCAAAACACGTATCATAGCCCTTATTTAACAGCGTTTTCAATTCTAAATCTTTCATTTTCTTATGAAACAAAGCATTTCTTCGGCAATTATTTCGGTTTTGGTGTGTGTAGTCATGCTTACGGGCTATCATACTTTTTTGCGCAAAAAAATAACAGCTGCAAGTCTCGCAAATTCTCCCACTTTGCCCACAAGTTTCGCTGCTTATCATGGCGAAATGGACGGCTTGCCAAGCGATTTTACGCTTTCTGCCAATCGTGCTATGCCAACGGTGGTTCACATCAAATCCACGCAAACTGTGCAGGCTTATGACCCTTGGGGCGATTTTTTTGGGTGGGGTAGGGGAGGAGGCGGACGCTCTGCCGAATCTTCAGGTTCTGGGGTTATTATGAACGAAGAAGGCTATATTGTTACCAACAATCACGTTATCAAAGATGCGGAGCAAATCATGGTAACTTTATACGACAACCGTACTTTCCCAGCGGAAGTCATTGGTACTGACCCTTCTACGGATTTGGGCGTTATACGAATTAAGGCGGAGCATCTTTCTCCTATCGAGCTTTCGAACTCTGATGAGGCAAAAGTGGGGCAATGGGTGATAGCTGTGGGTAACCCATTCAATTTGGCATCTACGGTTACGGCAGGGATTGTGAGTGCGATTGGGCGCAACTTAGAAATCATCAAAGACCAAGCCGCTTTGGAGTCTTTTATTCAAACTGATGCTGCCGTAAATCCCGGAAATAGTGGGGGCGCATTGGTGGATTTGCAGGGGCGTTTGGTAGGCGTAAATACGGCAATCTCCTCTCCTACAGGAGCTTATGCTGGCTATGCTTTCGCCATTCCTGCCAATATTGTGAAGAAAATTGTGGCAGATTTGATAGAATATGGAACGGTGCAAAGGGTATATCTCGGTTTTGGCAAAACGACTGTATTGAATAATGTAGAGGCAGAAAAATATGATTTGCCCATTCAAGAAGGCATTTTCATACAATCGCTCAATCCGAATGGCTCTGCGGCAAAAGCGGGCTTGATTGCGGGAGATGTGATAACCAAAATAGATGGAAAACCGATTAAAACGGAGTCAAATCTTTCGGAAGTGATTGTACGTAAGCGTCCAGGGGATAAAATTACCATAACGATTTTTAGAGAAGGGGAAAATGAGGATATAGCAGTTTTGCTCAAAAATCAGCAAGGAAATACAGCCATTATGCGCAGGAGTCCTAAGTTGCAAGAGTTTGGAATGGACTTGGCAGAACTTGATGCGCGCACACGCAAACAATATAACATTACGCATGGCGTACAGGTTACGCGCCTTTATGCAGGAAAATTGCGTCAATCTACGGATATGCAGCAGGGGTTTGTGATTTTGGAGGTAAATAAAGAGAAGGTTACAACGCCCGATGAGGTTACCAATATTTTGGAAAAAGCCAAAGGAAAAGTAACGATAGAAGGCTTTATTCCAGGGGTTTATATAAATGGTAGGCTGTTTACTGGGGCTTATACGGTGGAAATGTAGCGCATGCTTTAGCTTGCGTTCTATCGAAATAGGCAAATTCGTAAAAGCTCAGGCTAAAGCCTAAGCTACAATAGAAAAACCCCGTTTGTGGGGACACAAACGGGGGCAAAAAATGACATGTTTACAAAAAAAATATCCTATTCAAAGTATCATCGCCTATTTATCCGTTTTTCTGTTCAATTTCGTATCTTCTTTCGGCGTAACCTCTTCATGCACAACCCTATCCGTAGCAACAGGAGCTTCCGTATTTCGGATAGTTACAGGATTTACTTGTTTGCTTTCTTGCTCAACCGTCTCCAGTTTGGTAGGAGCCGCCGAGAATCTTAGGTCTGCATAGCGGGCTACACGACCCGATTCCATCGTTTCGTCTGCTCTGTTAGCATAGATTTGCCAAGTAAAAGGCGTGTTGTTATTTCCGCCGTCTAATTCCTGTACATCAAAGCCATTTGCCGTTTTGTTGCTCACAAATACGCCTTTAGATTCGCCTTCCAACTGCACAAATACGCGGAGGCTGTGTTGGGCATTGACGACAATGTTTTTGGCAAAATTGGGGTCAATCGTAATATGCACTTTGCCATTCACAAGTTGCCCTGCACCCATATCCATAAACAACACTTCTGGAGCTTCTGGACAAGCCATGACTACAGGCTTTTCGTTCACGTCTTTTACGACTGTGGATACCATTCCATTTCCTATGATTTTGAAGTAAGCAGTGCCACTCCAGTAGCCAATGTTCCAAAAAGCCCCAAAATTGTCTTGCCCATAATAGGCTCTTCCTATGCCGCCTGTGGTAAAAATAGAGCCTACCCCCGTATCAAATCCTTTGAGAGAAGCCCCTGTGCCATTTGTAAAAGTAGTGAAACCTAAGTTGTTGCCTGAAGATACAATTCCGTTTCCAGTACCCGCCGTAGTAGCCAAAAAGACTGCTCCAACGCCTGTACCTGTAAATGCACCTCCAGAACCTACTGTTAAATAATTACCCCCTAAGCCATTGCCAGCTCCCAGAACGCCTGTACCTGTTGTGTTTAGGTTGCGCGCATAGACTGCAAGACCTGTACTCTGAGCCGTTTGCGCATATACCCCTATGCCTGTGCTTGCCCCCGCTGCAGCATTGTTGATGCCATATATTGCATTTGCATTGTTCGAAGCCTGCTCTACATCAAGGCGTGCGCCCGGTGCAGTAGTGTTTATTCCAATATTTCCGCCGTTTCCATAAAGGTAAGAAGTCGCTACATTTCCTAAATAAAGTCCTCCTTGCGCACTTGCGCTCGCCACTCCATATATCCCCGTAAAATTAGCCAAATCCACATCAGTCAGAAAAGCGTCATCTCCGACAATGACATTTTGCGAGCCTGCTACCCCAAAATCTATAGCGCGAATCGTGCCATTTACATCTAATCTATAAGCTGGTGCAGAGTTGTTAATCCCTATATTTCCTGCATTGTTTATGCGCATTCTTTCCAAGTTAGATACAGTACCATCAGGAGTGGTATAAAATTCCATACGGGTAGGCATATCGTTTGCGCCGGGCGTGCCATCTACACTCACAATAAAATGGGCAGCAGGTCTATAACCAATGCCGTCATATCCGTTAAATTGCAGATGAGCCAATTGGTCTCCATTACCGACAATAGTTCTTGTAGGAATCGCTGCATAAGTACCATTTGCTTTGTTAAAGACGATGAATGCACCAAATCCTCCTCCGCCAATTGCCTCCAATTCCACATCATTGACGTTAGCATCTCCTGAAATTTTTAGCTTTTCAAAGCCATACGTGCTACCAATAGGCGAAAAAGCCGTACCAATTCCTACTTGTCCAGCCGTATTCACGCGCATTTTTTCGGTATTATTCGTGCGCATTACAAAGTCCACATTATCAGTTGTGCCTACGAAATTTGTGGCAGCAGAAGTTCCTACATTTCCTGTGATATGCCAGTCATTTGCATCTGCCATGCCCGAAGACGACTTGACTACCCAACGTGCCAAAGTTGCATTATAAATCATCGTAACAGAGCTATTTCCTGTTCCATTTGAAACCAAATTTACACCCGAACCCGTCAAAATGCCATTTGCTGCGTTGTTATTGTTGATAGTCATGGTTTGCGTAGCCGCATTGATAAGGGTAAGCAACTGACCGTCATTTCCGCCTGTAAGGGTATTGACTGCGAAAGCTCCTGCAGCCCCTGTGAGGCGATAATGGCTGTTTTCGCCCGTAAGTGCCACTGCATTTGAGCCTGCCACAACTGCTATAGCCGTTCCTTCGCGCAATGCCAAGTCTCCATTTACGTCCAAACGAGAGTTGATAGCAATAGCCCCATTTAGGTTTACAGCCACATTGTTAGAAGTCCCATTTACGGTTAAAATTTGGCTATTTGCTGCGCCACCAATAAATATACGATTTGTGCCGCCATTGCTGCTCAAATACGCATCTCCAGCACCTGCCCCGCCCGTAGCAACGCCTAATTTGAAGCGATAAGTCGCATCTCCTACATAAAAATCGCCATTTGTGCCTACGAGATTCCAGTTTGCGCCCGTAGCAAACACATGTAATTTCGCCAAAGGTCCCCCCATCGCAAAAGTCCCAATCCCTACTTTTCCGTCATTTTTGATAATCATTTTCTCGTCAGTAACGCTATTCCCTGCTGTATTTGTCATGAAATTCAAGCTACCGGGAATGGAATTTGCCACAGGTGCGCCATCTACATACGACAAAATTCGGGCAGTTTGATAGTAGGTAGAAGTATTATAGCCATACCAACGCAATTCGCCCACATTGTCACCATTTGCAAGATTCGTAGGAGCAGCAAGGGTTCCATTGTGGCGCATCATTATAAACGATGGATAATCAGAGACATATGAAATATGAGGCTGCACGCCTTCTCCTTCGATTTCCATACGAGACAAGCCATATTTAAAGTTTGTTCCGCCCACGCCTACTTTTATTCTGCCATCATTCAAGACACGTAACCTTTCTGTATTATTGGTTTTGGTAACAAAATCAATGTTATCTGTTGTGCCAATAAAGTTCGTAGCCGCATTTGTTCCTGCATTTCCTGTAAGATGCCAGTCATTTGCATCTAACATGCCCGACGAGGACTTGACTACCCAACGTGCCAAAGTCGCATTATAAATCAAGGTAACAGAGCTATTTCCTGTTCCTGTAGAAATCAAGTTTGCGCCAGAGCCTGTCAAGATGCCATTTGCTGCATTGTTATTATTGATAGTCATAGCTTGAGTAGCAGCATTAATAAGGGTAAGAACTTGTCCATCATTGCCCCCTACAATCGTATTAATGGCAAAAGCTCCAGCCGCTCCAGTGAGGCGATAATGGCTAAATTCGCCTGTCAAAGTGAGGGCATTTGAACCCGCAGCTACGGCAATCGCAGCTCCTTCACGCAAGGCAAGGTCGCCCAAAATATCTAACTTAGAAGCAGGGACTGCTGTCCCAATTCCTACCCTATCTGAAGGGGCTACATACAAGCCATTTCCCGCCGTAGCACTGTTTCTTGCCTCAAAAACGCCTACCCCGCTCAAGGCATGTAGGTAGTTAAATGCACCTTGTGTGATAGTTGTATTTTCTACCAAAGCTCCCCCTTGACGGATTTTGCCTGCTACTCCGTTATAATAGAGTCCGTTGTCCACATCTACAAGCGAACTCGGATCCACCCAACCCGGGTTTCCTAAGGCATCTGTTCCCCAGACTTGCAAGGCATTTCCTGCCGTAGGTCCCGTAACTAAGCCATTCTGATTCAAGGCATTCGTGGCGACATTTACCGTAGTTCCTGCGCCCAAAACAGCCCCTGTTCCGCCTGTAATTGTAAGCCCCGAAGTAGCTGTGGTTAAATTGCCTGTAACTGGAGCGGCAGCAGGGCTTACCCAAGCTGGGATTCCGCCCGAAATAGTCAGGATTTGCCCAGCTGTACCCACGCCCAAATTTACCCAATCTGTGCCATCGAAGTACATCAAAGAACCATTGGACTCGGCAGAAATGCTGATATCTGTGCCATCTACGGCATTGTCTTGAATGGTTATAACACCTGTGTTGCTAATCAACGCATCGCCCGAAGCCGTTTGTGGAACGGGGGCATTCGAGGGGTCTCCAACCCAAATTTGCCCGTTGTTGAGGGAATTGGAAAGTCCAGGATTGAGCCAAGCCAACACGCCTGCGCCATTTACGCCGAGAACTTTGC
>JAYUZN010000276.1:0-3084 GCA_043751755.1 Bacteroidota bacterium
AAAAATCGGCAATCTTAGGCGTTGGTGGCAATTTAAATAAAATTAGCAATAATCACAAGCAAATAAGTGCGCATAATTTGTAAGTGTTTATCATATTTCTTGTTTTATAACAATTAACTTTTTAAAGTCGTGAAAAAATTACTTTTTTGTTTCATTGTTTTGGCATCATTTTGGTCTTGCCAAAAAACTCAACCCGTTACAGAAGTACCCATAAAAATTGTGGCATCTTCTACAGCTCCTGTAGCTTCTCTTGCTGCAGATTTTTCAATATCTGACCAAGAGTTGAAAAATGCATTGGAAATTCATGATAGAGTTATGCTTCAAATACTTAATCATGAAATTATCCCCGATGCAAATGGACATTTAGCAAGTGGGGTAGCCACTAACGTTATCTCAGAAATGAATATTACGGAAAATGTAGCTCTCATAACTGATGTAATAGCTGAACATGAGGCTGAATATGGAGGATTAACACCCGTTCAAGCCAATACCAAAATGCTACACGATAGTTTAATATCCAGCGCACAATTCGCTGTTTTATCAAATATTGAAGCATTTATGTCCACTGCGGATAATGAAAGTTTAGCATCTTTTTTGGCGAACTGCGACTATGCTCAAGCACAATATGTAACAAACAATCCAACGCTATCTGAAAATGAAAAAGGCATAATTAATATGTATTTAAAAGTGTGCAAAAATAGCGCACAACTTTATTACAGTCTGCCAAATGGAGGGGAAAATCCTAATCGTAGCTGCGCAGGCGGTAGTTGCAAAAAATGCTTGAAGAGTAATATATTCTATATTGTTGCAGGGGACGCTGCGGGGGCTATAGCGGGTATTGGTGCTTGCTTGTTACTTCCACCTGCATGTATAGCTTTATTACCTGCTTTAATGGCTGTAGGGTCGGGAGCTTCTATACTAATGTTTTGTTCATGTTGTATATAGGTAATTATCTCTAAATTTAGATTTTTTAATCTATTTTTTACTATAAGTATTACTTATACGTAAGTGAAAGTGGTTTTCGGATTGATGTCATGTTGTAAGAACCTTTAACACTCTTTTCAGCTTGTTTTTAAAGGATAGTTACACTATGATACGTTTTTGGTCCGTTTTCGTATCCGAAAACCTTTTTCACTTACGTATATATTAATCAATTCATCAAAAGTTAATACGGAACGTCCTCGTTTGTGTCCTCACAAACGAGGTTTTGAGCCGTTTGTGAGGACACAAACGGCGGCTGTTTGTAACAGCCCGTAATAACTTTTGAAGGTCTTATTAATTTTATGCCAAATTAATTAAATTATTGGTACCTCTATTTACATCAAATAATTTTGACGAAAATTATTTGATGTAAATTCCCAATAGAGAATTAGTTATCACTTTTTAAATTTCTAAAGGTAAAGATGGAATAGCTTTGTTATATATTGTAAATATATCTTCAGCTATTCTCTCTTTGCTGCTAACTATTTAATAATTAACCCATACATATTTATTTAAAATGAATAAATTATTATTATTATGCTTAATTTTAAGTACTTTTGTTAGCTGTTTTTCACAAAATAGTAGGCAAGCCGATACAAATATCTTAATAGGAAAGAGAAAAAATATTATTTGGGATAGAAAAATAACGGGAAAAAATATAGGTAATATGTTTTATAATTCATACTACCCTATATATTTCAAACCGAGTATAAAAACACAATGGCAAAAAATTGGTTTACTTGGACAAAACATACAACCTTATCTTTCTGATAATGATTCTTCTTATAAATTATTTAGAAAATATCGTCAAAACAAGGGGATAAGTTATGCAAGCCTTCCAGTTACAAGTGCCTGCTTACTTATATGGGCATATAGTGCTGGTGCATATAATCTAAGAAACAATATTGGCAAAGATCCTATTTATATCTTTGGGTCATATTTGAGACCCTATTCACTTGTTTTTTTAGGAAGTTATTTCGTTTCATATTATTTAGGAATGCGGTTTAATGCAAGAGGCGATATTTATTTGAAAAAATCTGTGGACTATAGAAACAGTTTATATAAATATAGGAAAGAACATGCATATATAGAATCTCATATTAGTCCTTTTAGTATGATAGTTAATGTAAAATTCTAAAAAAAGCCACCAACATACGGCTTGCTGCACATCGCCACTTATGCCGACGCTGCAAATCGACTTCGCAAGTGGCGACGTCAAGCAAGCCCAGCGTTGGCAGCAATACAATCAAAAATTAATTTTAAACTATTTATTATCAACTACTTATTATCATGAAAAATTACACAATTACCCAGAAAATGAGTTGTTTACTGGGGGGCTTGTTGCTGCCAGCTTTGGGCTTTGGGCAGCAATGGCTTGGTGCAAGTAGTTCTACGGGACTACTTTATCGCAATGGCAACGTACAGGTATATACAGGCATTGGGAGTGCGTCTATAGGCAATGCTTATGGACAAAATCTGAATTATGGGACGGGCTATTTAGGCTTCAATATGCTGCGAGATGGGAGTATTTGGAGCTTTTCGGGGGACGGAGCAAATAATGGAGGAAGCGTAATTTATGGAGATGTGAATGGAGGAATTCACTTTTCGGGCTTACCCTCGAACTCCTTTGTCGCAGGTGGGGTGGGTGGCACAGTAGTAGATTCGGATGTTGCCAGCCAAGATGCAATGGTAGTGGGCAGCAATGGGAAGGTGCGAATAGGCAATGTGTCCACTCCTAGTGGTTATCGTTTGTTTGTACAAGAGGGGATTTTAACCGAAAAGCTCAAAATTGCATTGAGTAATAACCAAATAGAATGGGCTGATTTTGTGTTTGATGATTCGTATAAATTGATGCCACTTTCGGAAGTGAAACAATATATTGAAGCAGAAAACCATTTGCCGAATATGCCTTCTGCCTGTGAATTGGCAGAAGAGGGAGGGATAGATGTGCATAAGATGTTGCTCATGCAACAACAAAAAATAGAGGAGTTATACCTTTATATCATCGAATTGGAACAAAAAATAGTTACACAATCCGCTCAAAAATAAGCCAAATGAAACATTTATTTTGTCTTTTATTTACACTTATAACGTTGTTTTGCT
>JAYUZN010000277.1:0-4019 GCA_043751755.1 Bacteroidota bacterium
TGTGCCTGGCGAAGTTTCGCATATAGAGAATATTTTAGGGCGAGAATTTAAGGAAAGGACCACCCGAAATTTGGTGCGTACCGAACTTACAACCGAAACGACTCGTGAAGTGGAAATGGAAAATATGACTGATACCACGACTACTACCCGAAATGAGTTAAGTAGCGAGGTTGCGAGCGTTTTGGAGGAAAGTAAAACGGCGAATTATGGTGGGTCATTTGGGATTTCCGCCCAATACCCGCCCGAAGTAGGTCCTGAAATTAGGGCAGATGCATATGTCGATTTTTCAAACGTGAATTCTTCTTCTTTTTCTAACACAACGGCAAAAAACTATGCAGAAGAAGTTACTCGTAAGGCAGTAGAACGGATTTTGCAAAGAAACACTACTAAACGGACTTCTAAAATTACCAAAGAATTTGAGGAAAATAACAAACATGGTTTTGATAATCGAGGCAGTGATTTGCCCGTAACGGGCATTTTGAGATGGATAGACATGATTTATACCAACCGCCTTATCAATTATGGCAAGCATTTAGTGCTAGAATTTCTGATTCCAGAACCTGCTACTTTGTTCAAAAATTTGTTGGCATATCAGCCGCAAAAAGCCCCTATAGTGGGTATACCTGACCCAAAAACGGAACCAGAAAAACCTAAAACCTTAACGGAATTTGGGATTAGTAATGCCGCTTCTGTTACGCAAGAAAATGCCGCAATAGCAGCGGGATACTATGGGGTGAACATAGCTATATTGCCTCCTGCAACATTACTCATAACCAAAAATATTACTCCTCCTACCGAAGTAGAACACCAAATTCCCGCAGCGAGCCAAAACCAGCCAGATATTATTATTCCTGCTGATTATGAGGCAGATACAGTAGATGGAACTTATACATGGCACTACAAGGCTCCCAGTGCATGGAGCGGCGTAAAAGCCTTTTGCGATATGTATATAGGTGGGCAAGTCTTAGAAAGTGAACGGCATTATTCAGGCTCATGGAAGTCTGAAGATGTAACAGTAAGCATTAATTTTGACCCTAATGTGGGGGGAACTATCCCCTTGTCTTTTACATATGCTCGTATAGGTGGCTATTCTGGCACAATTGAAATAAATTGTGTGTTAAAAGCAGCGGTATTTTTAGCATGGCAAACCAATTTATTTAATCAATTTACGGCAGCTTATAATAGCTTATTAGCGGATTATAATAACCAAATGGTTGATTCCGCTGCTGTAGCAGCACAAGAAAGCGAGCAAAAAGACCAAAACGTTCCCCCAGGCATGAAACGCATTATTGAACAAAGAGAACTCAAAAGAGCTTGTATAGACATGATAACTCGCCCTTTTTGCAGGGAAGTAGGGAAAAAGTTGTATGAAGAAATAGATGCTTGTGAGAAATACAAGATTCCTAAAATATTCTTAACCAATGAGTTGGATGATTATGCCTCTCAAGTCAAGTTTTTTGAACAGGCTTTTGAGTGGCAAATGATGTCCTATCTGTTTTATCCATATTACTGGGCACATAAATGTGATTGGGGCGATTTGTTTCAGCAAGCAGATGATGATTTGGTTTTTCAAGCCTTCAAACAATCGGGGATGGCAAGGGTTTTGGTTCCTGTACGCCCAGAATGTACAGAAGCAGTCATGTATTATTTGGAAACGGGCGATATTTGGTTGGGCGGTGATTTGGTCGCAGAAACTGATGATGATTTGTATTTGTCGATTGCCGAAGAATTGCAAATTATTGAGGGGCAAGTGGAGGACGAATGGGAAACGAGAGTGCCAACAACTTTAACACTTGCACAACAGTTTTCTGCCAAATTGGACGAAGGTGGGCTGCCTTGTTGCCACGACCGAGAAACCAATGAAATGCAAATAAATGGAATAAAGCCTTCTACGAATACATTGAAATTCCTTGATAATGAACCAAGCACTTTGTAGTATACAATTTCTTCAGCCGTTTATTTTATAAATGGCTGAAGTTTACATTCATTTTACACACTAACTTTCAATTTTATGGCAGAGAACAAAAGTATATTTGAGTTTGCGGATAAGTTTGGCTATGAAAGCCCCTTTGGGGATTGGATAGCAGAGGAAAAGCAGAAACGGGAAGAGAGGAAACGTGTTGATGAGGAACGAGCTAAAAGGTATCCTAATGATAAAAGAATTGGGATAGAACTTCAAGGGGTTACAAAAGATCAGGCAGATAATTTTTTTCATCGCTTAGTTGCAGTGTTTAATGCGAGTGATTTAGAAATGAGCGAAAAGGAAACAGCAATAATAGGAAAAAAGGAAAAAATAAAGATATATACAATTACTGAAGATAATACAAAGAAACAGACTTATAAGGATTTTGTAGAGGCTAAGAGATTAATAACAAGCTCTTTACACTTTACTATAAAGAAGGCGATGACAATTGGAGTTATTTGTAAAAACAATGATTCTATGAGCCCAGGTGATTTTGAACATTATGAATTTCTTAAAGATAAGACACAGCATGTTAATTTTACGGACTTATTAGACAACACGGATGATTACCAATTTGGCTATGTTGTTTTTCATTTTTTGAATGAGTATTGTATATCAAAAGAAAAATATATAGAAAACAAGGTTGGGCTACCATACGAGCCTGCTCATAAATTTGCAAAACGTTTAGATATAGATTATTTTATACTTATGTTAAAACTACCTACCAATAACCTGAATTATTTATATACTCTTATCTCTAAACCTATTTCATATGATGCTTATACCACAGATATTCCAATGGATTATGGGCATACTGGCATCAACCATTATATTAAAGATGATAAGGATAATAACCATTATATTGTTAGTATTATCCGTTCCAAAGAAGGAGGGAAATGGGCAATAATAGGTGCTTTTTTTGATTTTCTAGATAAGAAAAACGATTTTACTACTATAGATAAAACGCTTGGAGCAGCTACAACAGAAAATACAATTGTCGTAGAAGGTCCACCTCCCACAGAGCCAGAACCATCAGATGATGATGTAGTTCCTCTTCCAGCTCCAACACAAGAACAAATAGTTGCATGGTTTACTGAAAGATATAATTATTGTTTCGATTTAAAAAATAAAAAAACATTAAAATGGAAATAATTGCATTTTCAAATATAATGAAATACTTTTTTGTAATATTTATATTTACAATTGATATTTATTCCTTAAATGGACAAAATAATATAGGTTCAAAAGAGCTGTTTTTGAATGGGAGTAATATTTTTTTATATGAGAGTAAAAAATGTCCATTTAGCGAAATTATTTTTGAGCAAAATGCAGAAAGAAAAGGACATACTCATATTAATTATCATAATAACAAAACTACAAGCCAATGGCGAAAAAATAATATAAAAGCTCATACCCTTTTCTTTTGTAGCGAGTTACAAAGTAGCTCTTGCTCAAAATGCCATTGCATAGAAAATGGTGTAATTGCAACTGATTTGGAAGGAAACCAGGTTATTTCTAATTATGCCATTGTTTCATTGTATGAAAATTTTAAATGCGCTGTCCTCTTTCCCTTAGATATAGGTGATGCAACATTTATTAATCACCCATTGAATTATGCGGGAAAGTTGAAACAAAAAACAGCTTTTAGCGGTAAAGATTGTTATATTTTCGAGTATCAGAATATTGAATTTTCGCAGATAGAACAAAAATATGTTATAACTACGCCCTTAATGGAGATAGGTTTTTGTCCAGAGATTGGAATTGTAAGTTTTAAATTATATAAGAATAATAAGAAAGCAAAACTTATTGCTGATTTTCAGTTGAAATCTATTAATAACATTCCATTAAAAAATGAATAAAAGCCGAGAACATAAGCATTGCCGAAAATTCCGCCCAGCCGAAGCACAAATCCCAAGCTCGGCGGCACTTCTGCAATGCCAGGCGTTCTCTGCCACGACTTAAAGCATTAGTTGTCAAGCATTGTGGTTAATCAAAATTTGGGGAAAAAGGCTTTTATCTCCATTTCATTACGATAAAAGCCTTTTTCCCCAAATTT